>DUGL01000016.1:0-4912 GCA_013331415.1 Methanoregulaceae archaeon
CAGACTCTGGAGAAGGAGGTTTCAGGGCTCGGAGAGAGGAAGCGACACCTCGAACTGGTCCGGGTACAGAAATCACGGTTTGAACAGTTCTCATCCGAACTGATGTTCGCCGGAAAAGAATGCGATGATCTCAGGAGCCGTGAGGAGAAGACCCGGGCAAAGATTGACCTTCTCAATAAGGACGTCACACGACTGGGAGTGTTGCGGAAGGGAGTCCGGGACCGCCTGGGCCTCGGGCAGAATATTGCTGATACGGACCTCGAGCAGGCAGTCCTTTCCCGAGAGGCCGAGGTCCTGCACATCATCGGAACGCTCGCGGCAGGACTGGATCAGCTGGTCCGGGAGAGGAAGAACCTGGCAGAAGACTGGAATACGATCAAAGAAGCCGGTTCCGATGGCGTCTGCCCGCTCTGCCGCCAGACCCTCGGTGTTCACTACGGACAGATAGAGGAAGAGTTTTCGTCCCGGCTTGAGAAAATTGAACAGGATGCATTGCAAATCCTCGATGACCAGGCGAAAATGAAGGCGGAAAAGGAGAGGATCAGCCTCCAGAAACCGGCATTCCGTGAGATCGGAAGCATCAGGGAACGACTCAAAAACCGGGATTCTCTTGAGGCCGATCTCCGGGAACTGCTTCATTGCCTGCGGGAGAAAGAGGAGGAAAAAACGGCAATCGCGGCCCGGATACAGGATCTCGGGTATGACAACGCCGCATTCCTGCAGGCTGAAAGAGAGGTCCGGGAACTGGAAACGGTCCATGCACGGTTCATCGACATAGGGAAGAAAATTGTCCACGCAAGAGCCCTGAAGAATCAGGCAGCAGATCTCACCACCCGGATCCAGGAAAAACAGGGTGAACTCGAAACACTGAAAAACGGTATCGATCAGTCCGATTTCGATCCGGAGGTAGGGAAACGGCTTGAGCAGGCGCGTGCGGAGATCGATGCTGCTCTCCGGGCTGCAGATGCCAGGATCGCAGAAATAAAAGAACGACTCCGGAATTCGGGAGAACAGATCGAGCGGTATACAAAAGACGAGGCAGCGATTGCCGGACTCGGGCAGAGAAAATCAACGCTCGAAGACGAGATCGGTCTCCTCAGGCTGACCCGCTCGCTCATCGGGGAGTATGTCCTGTACCTCCTCCAGGTCGTCCGGAGCCGCATTGAAGGGGAGGTGAGCAGGATCATCGGAGAGATCACCGGGGGGCGGTACGAACAGGTTCTCCTCGACGAGGACTTCAACCTCCTTGTCCGGGACATCGACAACGATTACCCCATCGACCGGTTCAGCGGGGGAGAGCAGGACGACATCGCGGTCGCCCTGCGGATCGCTCTCTCCCGGTACCTCGCAGAGCTCCACCAGGTGCACGAGAGCACGCTCCTGATCTTCGATGAGATATTCGGGAGCCAGGACGAAGAACGGAGGACAAACCTCCTTTCCGCGCTCAGGACACAGGAATCCCGGTTCCCCCAGATCATCCTGATCTCCCATATCCCCGATATCCAGGGCGAGTTCACGAATACCCTCATGGTCGAGATGGGGGTCGACCTCACAAGCAGGATAAAGGAGGTGGCCTGATGCCGGACGACTATGACCGGGAGATGAACACGGCGGCCGGCCGTATCCGGGCGACCGTCCCGGAGAACCTCGTCGAGAAATTCAGGGCGGCGAGCGGACTCTCCCGGGCAGATTTCCGGTCCTGCACGCCGACGCAGTGCGGAGAGATCTGTGCGATCGACGGGTCCGATGTCGTCCTTCTCGAATCGGGGAGCATGGCGCTCGTGCTCTTCCGGGCCGCCCAGAGCACGTTTCGCAACCTGGAGCGGGGGCGGCGGTCTCTCTCCCCGCTCAAGTGTGCGATCATCGGCCTTGGGGTGGAGAACCAGGACTTCCCCGTATTATACCGGGAATGCTTCGGCCAGGCACCCGGGACCCCGCTCGGGAACGAGGACCGGTCGAAGGCCGCCGGCATCCTCCGGGACACGCTCGAGTACTGGGTCGCCGAACAGATGGCAGGCAGTCTCGAGCCGGGCGCAATCCTCCTCCGTGACGGGCCGCTCCGGGTCTCCCATGCAAGCCATGATACCATCCTCACCCGGATCGAACAGGCATGCAGATCCAGAGCGATCGACCTCGCGGGGGTGAGCAAGCGGACCCAGGCCACCTGGGGTGGCGGCCACCCCCTCCTCCCCTCCCTCAACGGGCTTGCAGCGTTCTTCGGGATAGAAGCCCCCTGGTGGATCCAGATCGATCCGGCCATCCTTGACCACGCACAGTTCCCCCAGTGGCAGCACGGCCGGATGTACGTCGCCTGCCTGCACCCCCGGGCGAAGTCACCGCTGAAGATCGAACTACAAAAAGACCTTCCGGAGTCGCAGGCGCCAGGCATCATGAACCGCCTCGCAGCCTGTTCAGGAGACGGGCGTATCCCCGGGTATCCCTATCCCCTCTTTGATGCCCACCGGACCGTCGTGCTCAACGAGGAGATCGTGGAGCAGGTGCGATCAGACCTGTTGCGCCGCATCGCCGGGACTGGCATGGGACGACAGACCTTTGATATCATGTTCGGAGATTACCATGATGAATTTGCGCGATATTGACAGGAACGACCCTTCCAAATACCGGCTGATCGGGCGAAGCGTCCTCTCGTACCGGTTCATTGCGCCCTATGACACAACGCTTTACATCGGGGATATCAAGAAGATCACCGACCCTGCCAAGGGAGTCACGTTCTTTGCAAAGATAACAGACCTCTCCCATGACAGTAACTTTGCCGACACCCGGTGGGACACCCGCGTGTATGCCGAGCAGTTCTATGGCCTGGGAGAGGATGTATTCATCACCGTCGATGCCGTGCCACTCGGATTCGTGGATAATGCCGATGGAAAATTCCACAAGCCCCGGACTATCCCCTCCAAATTCTCCACCGTAGAAGACCCCGATGCAGAGGACTTCCGGTTCCTGACCGAGCAGATGGGCGAGATAGAGGTCGGCCTGATGCGGAGCGGCCAGGACGTGATCCGTGACGTTGCCGTGCGGATCCCTGCCCGGGTCCTCCCCCAGCACATGGGCGTATTTGCGACGACCGGCATGGGCAAGAGCAACTTCATGAAGACCTTCTGCGCCTCCTGCATGAAGGAGAAAAGGTTCGGGCTCCTCATTGTTGATCCTCACGGCGAGTATGTCAGCGGCGGGAGATCTTCTATCGGGGAGCCGACAAAAGGGCTCGTCCACTATACAGGGGGGAGGGAGGGTCTTGCCATCTTCACGATACGCCACGAGACCGACCGGAAGAAGTACGGGATGAACCGGCTCTCCCTCGAGTACGATGACTTCAGGATCGGAGACCTGTCCATCCTCTATGACCTTTCCGCAGCCCAGCAGGAGATCGTGGAAGCATTCTCCTCCATCGAAGGAAAGGACGTGATCGGATTCTTCCGAACAATTGACCCTGAAATCTTCCCGATCCGGGACCCTGCTGCAACCGGAATCGAGGAGGGGAGCCTGGCATGGAAGATCCGGAACTCCATGGGAGGCCCCGTCAGGGTGATCAAGGGGCATATCGAGAATATCGTCAACGGTAACCGGGCATTTTTCAGGACACAGGGCTCTTCCATCCCTGAGATCATCAAAAATCTCCACGACAACTGCGTGGTCCTGATTGACATCCCGGACATGAGCGAGCGAAGCGAGCTCTTCGTGCTCTCGATCATCACCCGCAGGATCATGGAACGGCAGCGGTCCGAGGCACGGGGCTTTGGAATTGACGAACGGCATGAATCCACCCACCAGGTACTGATCACCATTGAAGAGGCCCAGAGAGTGCTCTCTAGTGGCGGAACCTCGACCCAGGTGTTCCGTGAATGTGCCATGGAGGGGCGCAAGTTCGGCGTCGGGCTCTGCGTCATCACCCAGCAGCCCAGGAACATCGACCCCAAGGTCCTTGCCCAGATCAACACATTCGTGGTCATGGCCCTTGGCGACCGCGGCGACCGGGACATCATCATGGGCAGTGCGAAACAGGACCTCTCGAAGATGGAGATCGAGATTCAGACCCTTGACCGCGGTGAGGCGATCATCAGCACGATCGGTATCCCGTTCCCGGTGAGCACCCGGATTCACAAGTTCGAGCACTACATCGAGGTACTGAACAGGGAACAGGCCGTTCTTTCCCTCTCGGAGGGGCTGGAGAAGGGGTTTTGATGGGAGCGGGGCGCCTCCCCCCACACGATTGCGGCTGGAGGGGGTCCATCCGCTCCGCCCCCCGGTGTGGCACCGTGACAGACTCGGAGCGTGCCGGACGAGATGCCCCGCAGATCCATCAGGTATGATATAGCTCCCTGCTAATACTAGTACGGTGATACGGTGTCAAAACGGGCTGTTGATGCTGTTTTTGAAGGCTTATTTATCCTGACCGATATCCGGATGCTGCTGCGCGAGACCGCCCCGGGACATGCACTCGATGACGGTCAGCGGGAGCAGGCCGGATCCCTCCTCGATGAACTCGAGCAAAGGGTTGCCCTGCTGCGGGAGGAACTGGCGCCATGAAGTGTGCAGGGGATATCGACACCCGTGACATCGATGAGTCCTGCATCAACATCGACCCTATCCAGGTCGGCGGGCGGCTCACTGCTGACGCCATGAAAGCGGTGATCGCGTACGGGGACGGGTACTCGGTCTGTGACCATTGCAGGAAACCGTTCCGCCTCGACTTCATCCGGAACCCTCCGATCGACGCATTCCACCGCGACCTTGCCGCGTTCGTGCATATGGACGTTGCCCGGGTGGTCCCGGGAGCCCGCCGGGGGTTCCAGGCGGTTGCCGATACCTATGTCACGAAGGGCGACCCGGTCCTGATCACCGCCCTCTCCCACTACACCGAGGTGCTGGCGGTGGAAGGGCGTGGCGGGAT
>DUGL01000016.1:4949-7577 GCA_013331415.1 Methanoregulaceae archaeon
CGGGAATTTTCACGGTCACCGGTCCTCCTCTTTGTCGATCACTTCGACTATCAGTACGGGAACTGTCATGATGTTGCCGGCATCAGCAAAGTTGCCCGCAGCTACGACATCCCGGTCCTGTACAACGGCGCCTACACGGTCGGCATCAGGGAAGTGGACGCGAGAGCGCTCGGGGTCGATTTCGTGGTCGGATCAGGGCACAAGAGCATGGCAGCACCGGCACCGTCCGGCATTCTTGCCACGACCAGCGAGCGGGCAGGCGAGGTCTTCCGGACCACGGCAGCAAAGACCGATGTGACCGAAAGGACGTTTGGGGTGAAAGAGGTGGAGATGATGGGCTGCACCCTGATGGGCGTCACGCTGGTCGGGATGATGGCCTCGTTCCCCCACGTCCGGGAGCGGGTGAAGCGCTGGGACCAGGAGCTCGCCAATGGAAACCGGGTGACCGAAGCCCTGCGATCGATCGAGGGGACGGTTATCCGGAGCGAATACCCGCGGAAGCATACCCTCACAAGGGTCGATACCATCGGATCCTTTGACAAGGTCGCGAAGACCCATAAGAAGCGGGGGTTCTACTTCTCAAGTGCGCTCAAAGAGCGCGGTATCGCCGGGATTATCCCGGGGGCGACGAAGGTCTGGAAGTATAACACCTACGGGATGACGGACGCCCAGGCAGCATACCTTGCCGCTGCGTTCCAGGAGATTGCCCGGGAGAACGGGCTGGCAGTCACGGGTTGATCCGTTTCTCCCCGGCGAGGGAGAGGAACCGCTCCACCACCCACTCGTTTCTCACCTCGGGGTGGAACATCACCCCGTACACCGGTTTGTCAGGGTGCCGGACTGCCTGGATGCACTGGTCGGATACAGCAAGGACCCGGAGGGGACCGGGATCGGTGCAGGCGAGGGTATGGAGTTCATACGCCGGAAATGATTCCCTGCCGGCAAAGAGCGGGTCAGGTGCAAGCACGGTTACCTCAGTCATCCCTATCTCTTCACCGGGCCCGACGGTCCCGCCAAAGACCCGGCAGATCAGTTCCATACCCGCACAGACCCCAAGGACCGGAACCCGCACGTCAGCGAGCCAGGAAAAGTTCTCCAGCCCCGAGAGGAAGGTAGTGTCAGCGAGCGGGGTACCGCAGAGGATCACGGCCACTGCATCGTCAGGCACCGTCCCGGGCCCCGCCCGGTAGTGCACGGCCCGCACCGCATGCCCTGCCTTCTCCACGATGCGGGCGACAGGGAGCACGAACTCCTCGTACCCGAGTGAACCTTCCCGGTAGCAGAGGTCGACGAGCAGGATCACTTCTCCACCAGCCTGGCACGGGTGATCCGGTACATGCCGCGGTAGTTCCGGTACTCCGGGCAGGTCTCTTCAATGGCAATCCTCTTTGTAAAGAACGGGGCATCGAGGACAAACGTCTCGTACTCCCCGCCTTCACCCGTGAGCGTGATCCGGTGCCGCTCTGCGTACGCTTTCAGGTTGGCGAGCGCAGCCTCGTCTATCCGGCGCCCCAGCCACGAGGCATCGAACGGGGCCGAGAACACGCCTGCGATGATCGCCACGTACCCCCGCCGGATGAGCGATCGCAGGTAGGCTTCCTGATCGGTGTGCCAGAGCGGGTTGAAGCACCAGAGGCCAAGCTCATGGCAGACCCGCTGCACCCGCGTTGCCTGGTAGACCGAGAGGACCGCCCCCGTCACCACCCCCTCGATCCGGTGCCGCTCCCTGGCAATGATGAGCGCCTGCCTGAGATCGCTCACCTCCTCCTCCTTTTCCCCGGGGGAATCAACGGCCACGAGCGGGAGGCCGGCGGCTTCTGCCTGGAGTGCCACAAGCGACACGTTTGGGGTGTGGAACAGGTAGCTCTCCTCGTTTGCCGGCCGGACCGTGATCAGGCAGGCGACCTCCTCGCGCTCCATGGCGCACCCGCACGCGTAGAGCGAGTCCTTCCCCCCTGAACAGAGCACCCCGAGCTTCATTTGCTCCCATCCTATCTCGTGGTGTGGCTTCATGTATCCTGTGGAAGACCCCTGGCATACCCTTTTAAGATCAGAACTCCCGTATCCCTGACTGAGGACGTCCCATGGAATCTGTTACAATCACGTCAGAAGCATTCGCGACCGGCGCACGGATACCGGATGCATATACCTGTTCAGGTGAGAATGTCTCCCCACCCCTCTCGTTTGGCGCATTCCCGGCAGGAACGCGGAGCCTGGTGGTCATCTGCGAGGATCCTGATGCTCCCTCCGGAAATTTTGTCCACTGGGTCCTGTATAACATCCCTCCCGGCACCACCAGCCTTGCCCGGGGAATTCCCCGTAAACTGGTCTTGCCGGACGGGAGCGCCCATGGCCTGAACGATTACGGGAGGATGGAGTACAACGGCCCCTGCCCGCCGAAGGGGAAGCCACACCGCTACTTCTTCCGGCTCTCGGCCCTCGATACCCTGCTCCACCTCCGCGCCCCGGTCACCCGGAAGAGCATCGGGGCTGCAATGGAGGGGCATATCCTCGCCATTGGTGAACTGATGGGAACCTTCTCACGATAGCCGGGCGGGTACCGCAGGAGCCGGTTACCCGCCGAAGGGGAAGCCATACCGCTCCTTCTTCCGGCTCCCGGCCCTCGAT
>DUGL01000086.1:0-2865 GCA_013331415.1 Methanoregulaceae archaeon
AACCGCGACGACGTCCTCATCGAGGAGCGGTACCAGCCCCTGGTCACCGTCATTCCGGTGGACAATATCGAGGACGTGCTCAGGATCGCCCTCGTACCAGAGAACAGGGAAGGATTCCTGAACAAGCTCCGGAAGTTGGCTGCAACCACTTCGGAAAAACTGATCGAAGGTTCCGGATTCTCTCCAACCATCGTCTGATTGCCATGGACGGGATTCGGTACTACGACATCCGCCACGTCTTCGGCCAGTCCGTCCACATCGAGATTGACAACGGGGTGACGGAATCTGCCGGCACCTCCTTTTTTGATCATGCGGTGATCAGGGCCCTCACTCGTGCAGGCTGGGGTATCCTCACCATCGACAACTTCCAGGATACGAGAGAACCTGACGTAGAAAACCTGGTCAGGGAGGCAGGGGCAATCTCGGCAATCACCGGGGAAGTGGTCGTCCTTGCCGATGTTACCCGGGGTATGCGAACCGTCCCCCGGATGCAGGAGGACCCCCGCGATGTCAGTATCGGGGAGAAGACACACCTGCTCGGTGCAATTGAGCGTGCTGCGCGGATCGAAGGGGTGGTGAACACGAAGGCCACCTACATGGAACGGTTCGAGAACGTGGAGTTCCGGGACAGCAGCGGGGCTGTCGCATCGTACGGGATCTGCCGGAGCGGGTTTGGTATCATGGCGGTCGCCGGGAGGAACGGGTCCCTCCAGATGGGGTATGAGCGCCGGCACTCAATCCAGGGCCTCAACCTCCGCCACCAGCAGGAACTCGGCAGGATCTCAGGTGAACGTGCCGTGGCGCTCCTCGATGCGCTGCCGGCACGGGGCGGGACCATGAACGCCGTGCTGGACCCGGAGCTCGCGGGCGTCTTTGCCCATGAAGCGGTCGGGCATGCGAGCGAGGGGGACCTCATCCAGGAAGGCAACTCGGTCCTTGCCGGGAAGACGGGGGAGCGTATCGGGAGCGATATCGTGACGATCGTTGATGACCCCTCGCTCCCCGAGTTCGGGTTTGAACCCTGTGATGCCGAGGGGGTCCGGACGGAGCGGACCGAGATCATCAGGAACGGGGTCGTTGCCGGGTTCCTCCACTCCCGGGAGACCCTTGCTGCGGTCGGAAACGGCCATGCAGGGCATGCCCGGGCAATGCCGGGGGAACCCCCGCTCGTGCGGATGAGCAACACCTTCATTGAAGCCGGGACGAGCAGGAAGGATGAACTGATCGCCGAGTGCAGGGATGGGATCCTGCTCATGGGGTCACGGGGCGGCCAGGTCGACCCGGGAAGAGGCGTCTTCCAGTTCAATGCCGAGTATGGCTACCTGATCGAAAAGGGAGAATGCACCCGGATGGTGCGGGATGTCTCCCTCTCGGGAGAGATCCTCCGTACGCTCCACGCGATACGGCTCTGTGGAAACGACGTGAAGATGCACCAGGGATATTGCGGGAAAGGGGGCCAGAGCGTGCCGGTGAGCGATGGTGCACCGCATATCCTCCTTGCCGGAGCGATGGTGGGTGGCAGTGGCCCCGATTGAGGATATCCTGGCACGGGGATCCGCCATCGCAGACGAGGTGGAGGTCCATATTGTCAGGGGCAGGGCAGTCTCGGCAGACCTGAAGCGGCGACAGGTGAGCCGTGCAGCGGAATCACGCCATTTCGGCCTCTCGATACGGACCATACAAGAGGGCAGGATCGGATCCTCTTCCACGAGCAACCCGGCAGAATGGGAGCGATGCCTCGATGCAGCGCTGGCGAGCGGTTCCCTTGCAACCCCGCAGCCCTGGAACGGGCTCCCGGATCCCGTGCCGCTCGATCCCCGGCCGATAGCCTATGATCCTTCGCTCACCCCTGATCCGGCAGTCATCAGGGAGATCCTGTCCGGGATGATTGAGGGAGCCTCGGCACACCCGGTGGAGGTCACCTCGGGCGGCGCGAGCATCTCGACCGCAACGGTCACCATCGCGAACAGCCATGGTGTGCACTACTCGCGGGAGAGCAGTAGTATCTCCGCATCGATAGAGACGATACGCGGGCACTCCACGGGCTACGAGTTCGGGAATTCCTGGACCCGTGATATCGACCCGGTCGCCATCGGTGAACGTGCAGGGTTTCTCGCAGCGGAATCGGCGGGAGGTACAGATATCAGGACCGGCGTCTATGACGTTATCCTCTCCCCTGTCGCCTTTGCCCAGCTCCTCGGTGCAGCCCTCATCCCTGCACTCTCCGGGCGAAATGTCCATGCCGGCCGCTCCCGCCTCGCCGGGTCCAGGGGGATGGTGGTGATCGATCCCACGCTCTCACTCTCAGACGACCCGTTCCATCCCGGGGGGCTCTCGGGCACCCGCTGGGACGCAGAGGGGACCCCCACCCGCAGGCTCTCGTTTATCAGGGAAGGGGTCCTCGAGCAGTTTGCCTATGACCTCAAAACAGCCTTCCGGTATGGACAGGAGAGCACCGGGAGTGCCGTCAGGACCGGGCATGGCGGGGCCCCGGCTATCGGTCACCACAACCTCGTGGTGGACGGCCCCCGGATGGACCCCATGATCGAGCGGGCAGTGTACGTGCAGGACGTTGTCGGTGCTCACACGGCAAACCCCCTCTCCGGTGACTTTTCCGTTGAGCTCACGAACCCGTTCATCGTGGAAGACGGTGAGTACGAGAGCCCGGTCAGGAAGGCCATGCTGTCAGGGAATGTCTTCGGGATGCTGGAGAGGATCGGAGGCCTCGGAAAAGACGAGCGGGTAATCGGGTCAAGTATCCTCCCCTCCATAAGATTAAAGGATCAGCATATCATTGGTACGTAGAATGTCAATCGATCTGGCCCTGATCATTGCCGGAGTGCTGATCATCGTGGTCCTCTTCTT
>DUGL01000086.1:2917-10575 GCA_013331415.1 Methanoregulaceae archaeon
GTATACGCCCGTCACGATCCTCCTCTGTGCTCTCGGCGGGATTCCCGGTGCGCTGATCATCATCATCCTCCAGCTGCTCGGGATTCCGGTTGGCTGACCCGGGTCCGGGCATACCCTCTTTTATGTTTTCCTGCACAGAGGGATAGGAAAGGGACACATCAGGAGCAGGCATGCCGGCACACCATTTCATCCTGCAGGATCAATCGAGCCTCCTTCTTATCAGGGGATCACGCTCGTTCCTCCTTGCCGGTACTGCAGGATCGAGGTTCCCGCTCTGCATCGAGCATGCCTCCGGTGAAGTCTGCATCACCCTTGAAGAGGACGATATCATCGCGGTCTCGGCACCCGAAGGCGGTCCGCTTGAGCCGGCCGTGATGCTCTTCCTCCTCGTGCAGACCTACCAGATCCCGCTCCTCGTCCTGCCTCCCGGCCATCCGGGCTCAAAGCGGCTCCGCTACGTGGTCTCCGCCGGGCACGAGATCGCGCTGAACTGCGGTATCCAGCGGGGCACCCACCCGGAGCAGCACCTCCTCTGCTCATCTGACGAACTGGCAGGGATGGTCCTTTCCGGGACTGGTGACGGGATACAGGTCTATTCGATCCCGGCAGATGTGACGGCTGCATGCATCACCATCCCTCCCTTCCCTGTCCTGGAATTTTCCGGAAAAATCATACCCCTGAACCCGGAACATCCGGATGCTCGCTGATACGAAACAGGAAGGGGGGGGAACGGGAAAACCGCCTGGGGAACTCTGCAGGAAAACGGCGGGCGAATACGTCCTGTTCAGGGGAGATGCACAGGGATATACCTGCACGAGAAAGAATGCACCGGCTCCTGGCAATGGCATTTTTTTCCTCCCTCGCTCTTCTGGCTCGAAAAGATGAATCCGGACGCGAATACTGCAACCATCTCCCCTGAAAACATCACGGGCGAGCCAGTGAATTGCCACCCGGAATTTACCCCGGGAATTGAGCAGGGAGGAAGTGTTCCTGGTGATCCACTTCCCCCCTCTCTTCTCCTGACACACCAGAATGGCCCGTCTTTGCGAACATAGGGGGTTTCCCCGTGTCTGCAGGGTCCCTTTCGCGCACAAACTGTCCGGAAATACTGTCCCGAACCTCCCGGATTCAACCCTGCTGGGCCGCCAGAACCTGCAGATCCTGGCAATTCCCGCATTTTCCGACGGAAACAGATATCAACAGCTATAAGAACAATTCCTGTCAAATAGCTCTTCTGCCGTGAGAGGAGGTTGGATGAAGACTGATGTGTTAAGAAACATCAAAGCAACCGAAGAAGAGTACAAGACAGTGATAACCACGGTTATGGCCGAGAGGAAACGGAGCATCTCAAATGCAGAGCTCGAGGCCGACAACCTTGTGATCAAAGCAGGTGCGAGTGCCGAAGAGTACCGGAAGATGCGGCTTGCAGAAGCACGGCAGCAGGCAGAGAGAAAGCACGCCGATATCGTGAAGGAAGGCGGGCAGCGGGCTGCTGAACTCAGGGCTAAAGGCAGTAAAAACCTTAATTCCGCCGTGGAACTGCTCGTTTCACGGTTTAAGGAGAAGCTGCATGCTGGCTCCTGAGCAGATGAGCAGGGTTCTCATCGCCGCACCAAACGACCTGCTGGCACCAATCGTCGCCGAACTCCAGCGCCAGCGGCTCTTTCACATCGAGGACTTTGTCGAGACCGATGCGGAAGAGTATGAAGGATTCCGGATAGGGGTTCCCATGGAGGGAGCCGGTGAGACCTCAAAAGAGCTGCTCAGGCTCCGCTCGGTTACCGCCGCTTTCTCCGTGCGGCCGGAGGATCTGACTCCTGGCGGGAAGGTCCGGGAGTCGCAGCTGAAGGCACAGGTCGAGCACGATCTCCCTGCAATAGAAGCGGAAGTGGAAGGACTCCTCTCCCGCAGGACGGCGCTCGAGAACCAGGCAAAAGAGCTCGACCAGAAGATCGAGGGACTCGCCCCCTTTGCCGAGATGCCGGTAGACCTTGCACTGCTCCGGGGATACAGCACCCTGACCTTCTTTGCCGGATCCGTTGCCAGGACATTCGATCCTGGTGTACCGCACGAAGCATACTATTCCGAGTCAAAGAGAGGAAAGCTGTTCGTTGCGGCAGTCCCGGTCCAGTACCGCCAGGACGTAGAGCGGAAACTCCTTGATGCCCAGTTCCAGGCAATTCCTATTCCCGATGAGCAGGGAACGGCAAAGGAGAGGATTGACGCGTATCGTGCACAGCAGGACGGGATCAGGAAGGAGATAGAGGAGATATCGGCAACCATCGAAGATCTCAGGAAGAAGCATGCTGAATTCCTGGTTGCCTGTGACGAACTCCTGTCCCTGGATGCTGAGCGGTCCGAGGCACCGCTCCGGTTTGCGACGACTGACCATGCCTTTGTTGCAGAAGGCTGGGTCCCGACCCACACGGTAGGGCCCCTGAAAGACGGGCTCGCTGCTGCAACGGGCGGCAGGGCGTTTGTTGCCGATCGGCCGGCTGAACCAGGCCACGATCTTCCCCCGGTCGAGTATCACAACATCGATTTTGCAAAGCCGAGCCAGTTCCTGCTGGACGTGTATTCGCGACCAAAGTACGCGGAGATCGATCCCACGCTCGTCATGGCGATTTTATTCCCGGTATTCTTCGGGATAATCCTTGGCGATGTAGGGTACGGGATAATCCTGCTTGCCATGAGCCTCGGCCTCCGCAAGCTCCTCAAGGGTGATGAAGCCCGGATGCTGCTGAACGTGCTGCGCAATGCTGCAGTCTCGAGTATCGTCTTTGGATTTCTGTACAGTGAGTTCCTCGGCTTCAGCATACCCGGGCTCCATCCCATCATGCCGAGCAGGCACCTGAACATCGGGGTCGCGGAAGGCGGACACGGCCACGGACCCGCCGTTCCGGAACTGATGATCATGACCGCATGGATAGGAATTGCCTATATCACTCTCGGGAGGATACTCGGTATTCTCAACCATGCCAGGCATGGACACGGGTCCCACCGGATCCTTGCGATGCTGGCGAATCTCGGTTGGATCCTCGTGATGTGGGGCATCCTGGTCATGATCTGGTCTGCGTTCCCTCTGCCGCTCATGCCCGACCTGACCGGTCTTCCGGCAGTCGTTCTTGGCATTTCCCTCCCCGTTATCGTGGGAGGCATCATGGTGGTCGTCGGTATCGTCTTCATTATCCGGGACTCGGCGCTTGAGATCGTTGAACTTCCCACCATCCTCTCCCACGTGCTCTCATTCGCACGTCTGATGGGTGTGGGGCTCTCTTCAGTTGCTATCGCCATGGTGGTGAACTATATCGCCATCGGGCTGATCATTGAACCGCAGTTGGAAAATTTCGGTATCATCAGTATCGTATTCATCATTGTGGGACTTTTCGTGTTCCTCCTCGGGCACCTCTTCAACACCGTTCTCGGGCTGCTCGGTGGCGGGCTCCAGTCTCTCAGGTTGAATTACGTCGAATTCTTCACCAAATTTTACAAGGGTGGTGGAGAGAAGTACAATCCCTTTGGTATGAAACGAAGATTTATGGAGGATTAAAAAATGGCAGGAGAAGAACTTGCACTAATGACCGTAGAAATGGTTGAGGCATCACAGCTGGGAATGAAGGCAATTGCTGCCGCGCTCGCCGTAGGACTGACAGGATTTGCGACAGCTATCGCAGAGATGACCATCGGCTCTGCAGCGGTCGGGGCGACTGCCGAAAACAAGGATGTATTCGGGCTGGTCCTGCTGCTGACCGTTATTCCTGAAACTATCGTCATCTTTGGTCTCGTGGTCGCGCTGCTCCTGATATTCTAACCACAGGAGCAGACCATGGGACTGGAAGTGGTCATCGAAGAGATCAGGGACAGAGGAAAGAGAGAGGCAGACCAGATCAGGAGAGAGACCCAGGCAGAAGTCAGCAGTATCCTGCATGCCGCCCAGGAGAAGGCAGAGCGGATCAAACTGGCTGTCGACCAGGACGTGGAGCGGCAGACAAGCCACATCACGAGCCAGGAAGTCTCTGCTGCAAACCTGGTCGTCAAACGGCAGTTGCTGAACACCCAGAAAGAGCTCCTCGACCAGGTCTATGCAGCCGCCCTTTCCACCATAGCGAAGCTGCCCGAAGATTTTCACCGCGAAGCGATGAAGACCCTTCTTTCGAGAGCGTTGAGAGAGATCCCTGACGGCATTGTCCGCTGCGCTCCACGGGACAATGAGACCCTCGGCCGCATCCTCTCCGGAGATCCCTCTTTTAAAGGGTATACAAAGGGCGATCCGGTCGCGATTGACGGGGGGGTCATCATCGAGAGCAGAGACGGTGAACTCCAGATCGACTATAGTTACCAGACGACGCTGAACAGCATATGGGAGACAGGGTTGAAGGATGCATCCGGAATCCTGTTCAGGTGAGGTGATGCAGGATGTCTGATTTTGCTTCAGGCCCCAAACCCTATGTCTACGTCTGTACGAGGTTGCGGGTGAGAAAATCCAAGCTCATCCCGCGGGAGGACTACCTCCGGCTGCTGAACATGGGCATCCCGGAGATAACCCGTTTTATCGAAGAGACCCAGTACAAAAAGGAGATCGATGAACTTGCCACCTCGTTTTCCGGGATCGATCTCATTGAACTCGCGCTCTCCTGGAACCTGGCAAAGGAGTACCAGAATATCCAGCGGATCACCCCCGGCGTTCTCAAGCGATTTACCCAGTCGTACCTGAGGAAATGGGATATCCAGAATGTACTCAGCATTTTCCGGGGGAAGATGCAGGGTATGAAGCCCGGAAAGGTACGGGAGATCATGGTGCCTGCCGGTGAACTCGATAAAGTCTTCCTGGACCGGCTGATCAAGGAGGAGACGCCGGAGCGTGTCCTGGAAGCACTCAAGGGACAGTCGGTCTACCCGGTCATTGCAGCCGGGTTCACTGCTGCCCTGGAGGAGGGGTCGTTTGCCAGGGTGGAGAATGAACTCTACCGGCAGTTCTATGCAAACCTGCTTACCGAAGCACGGAGCGGGTTCAAGGGAGGCAGGCAGTTCCTGCAGTACATCATGCTCGATATTGATATCACCAATATCAGGAGCATGTTCAGGCTGCGGGCAGACCGGATGCAGGAGGACGCACGGGCCATGATGATTGACGGCGGAACATTCTCGATCGAGGAGTTCCAGCAGCTCATCAGCATCGAAGAAGACCGGGAGTTCATCGATACCCTGAAATCGAAGGTGCGGTTGAAACCGCTCCTCCTGCTCCTCGATGAACTGGCTGGTGGCCGCAAGACGCTCCGGGAGATCGAGATCGATCTGATCAAGGTCCAGCTCGCCCAGATGGAGTCGTTCACAAAACAGAACCCGTTCTCGATACACCCCATTCTCACCTACCTTGAGAAGAAGAAGTACGAGATCTTCAACCTCCGGGCGATTGCCCGGGGAAAGGAAGTGAACCTGCCGACCGACCGTATCCGGGGATACCTGGTGATGTGATATGGAGATAGCAGTGATTGGCAGCAGCGAATTTGTCCTCGGGTTCAGGCTCGCAGGGGTCAGGAAGACCTATCCCGTCGAATCCGACGAGAAACTCGCCGAGTATATCACCAGGGTCCTTGATGACGGGAACGTCGGAATTCTCGTCCTCCAGAGCAGGGACATGAACAGGATCCCGCGGCGCCTCCAGACCACGCTTGAGAATTCAGTAAAGCCGACGGTTATTGCGGTCGGCGCCGAGGAAGGAGGATTGTCCATGAGGGAGAGAATAAAGCGATCAGTGGGTGTTGATCTGTGGAAGTAACAGCGAAGAAAGAGAAAGGCCAGGAAGGAGTCCTCAGGAGGATTGCCGGCCCTGTCGTCACTGCGGTCAATATTGATGCGCACATGTATGATGTGGTGAAGGTCGGCCATGAGGAGCTCATGGGCGAGGTGATCAAGATCCAGGGTGACGAGACGATCATCCAGGTCTACGAGGACACCTCAGGGATCAGACCCGGAGAACCCGTGACCAACACGGGGCTTTCTCTCGCCGTGGAGCTCGGTCCGGGACTCCTGACCAGTATTTATGACGGGATCCAGCGGCCCCTGTCTGTCCTCGTCGACAAGATGGGGAATTTCATCCAGCGGGGGGTCTCGGCGCCCGGGCTTGATCACCAGAAGAAATGGGAGTTCAAGCCGCTTGTAAAGGAAGGAGACAAGGTGTCACCCGGTTCAATCATCGGGGAAGTCCAGGAGACAAACATCGTCCACCGGGTCCTGGTCCCCCCCAATGTACGGGGAGGCACCATAACGAGCATCAGGGCAGGGTCCTTTACCGTTGATGAGGTCNNTCTGCACCCTTGACGGCGGGACAGGGCTCACCATGATGCAGAAATGGCCGGTCCGGGTCCCGCGCCCGGTCCTCGAGAAGATGAACCCGACCATCCCGCTCATCACCGGGCAGCGGATCCTTGACGGGCTCTTCCCTATAGCCAAGGGAGGCACTGCGGCGATTCCGGGTCCGTTCGGGAGCGGGAAGANNAAGACCGTGACCCAGCAGCAGCTCGCAAAGTGGAGTGATGCCGAGATCGTGGTCTACATCGGGTGCGGTGAACGCGGAAACGAGATGACCGAAGTGCTGACCGAGTTCCCGGAGCTCGAGGACCCCAAGACCGGAAAACCGCTCATGGAGCGGACGGTCCTGATTGCAAACACGAGCAACATGCCGGTCGCTGCCCGTGAGGCATCCGTGTATACCGGGATCACCATCGCCGAGTATTTCCGTGACATGGGCTACGATGTCTCGCTGATGGCAGACTCGACCTCCCGCTGGGCAGAAGCGATGCGCGAGATCTCCTCGCGGCTCGAGGAGATGCCGGGTGAGGAGGGGTATCCCGCATACCTTGCCGCCCGCCTCTCGGAGTTCTATGAGCGGGCAGGGCTCGTGAGAGCACTCTCCGGGAAGAACGGGTCGGTCTCGGTCATCGGCGCCGTCTCGCCCCCGGGCGGGGACTTCTCGGAGCCGGTCACCCAGAACACGCTGCGTATCGTGAAGGTCTTCTGGGCCCTCGACGCAAAGCTCTCGCAGCGCCGGCATTTCCCGGCGATCAACTGGCTCAACTCCTACTCCCTGTACCTGGACACCCTCCACGACTGGTATGACCGGGAGGTCTCCCCGGAGTGGAACGTGCTCCGGTCATGGGCAATGGAGGTGCTCCAGAAAGAGGCCGAACTCCAGGAGATCGTCCAGCTGGTCGGGTCCGATGCACTCCCTGAGGCAGAACAGCTGACCATCGAGATTGCACGGATGATCCGCGAGATCTTCCTCCAGCAGAACGCCTATGATGCGGTCGATACCTTCTGTGACATGACCAAGCAGTACGACATGATGAAGGCGATCAAGGGCTATGCCGACCTCGCGTATGCTGCCCAGACAGCAGGGGTATCCCCGGCGCAGATCATCGCGATCACGTCCAAGAACGATCTCCCCCAGATCAAGTTCATCAAGGACTACAAGCCGGAGCTGGAACGCATCCAGAAGAATATGGACGCAGAAATCAACACCCTGAGGTCGTCAGCATGAAGGAGTACAGAACGATATCAAAGATCGCCGGCCCGCTCGTCTTCGTCGAGAAGACCGAACCGGTCGGGTACGGTGAACTGGTCAATATCGCCCTCTGGGACGGTTCCATCAAGCGGGG
>DUGL01000086.1:10637-11076 GCA_013331415.1 Methanoregulaceae archaeon
GGAAAGGAGATGCTCGGGCGCATCCTCTCGGGCGGCGGCAAGCCTATCGACGGGGGTCCGGAGATCGTACCGGAGAAGCGGCTCGATATCACCGGTGCCGCAATCAACCCCTATGCACGGGCATCGCCCGAGGAATTCATCCAGACCGGGATATCCACCATTGATGGCACAAACACCCTCGTCAGGGGACAGAAACTCCCGATCTTCTCTGGCGCCGGGCTTCCCCACAACAATATCGCCCTCCAGATTGCCCGGCAGTCGAAGGTGCTCGGCTCACAGGAAGCCTTCGCCGTGGTGTTTGCTGCAATGGGTATCACGAAGGAGGAGGCCAACCACTTCATGCAGGACTTTGAGCGGACCGGGGCCCTTGAACGGGCTGTCGTGTTCCTCAACCTTGCCGATGACCCGGCTGTCGAGCGTATCATCACCCCGCGTCTCG
>DUGL01000042.1 GCA_013331415.1 Methanoregulaceae archaeon
AGCGATCCAGCTCTTCGGGTACGATTCCCGGGATGAACTTGCCTCGGTACATATTGCAGACCTGTACCTGGTGCCGGAGGAGCGGCGCGTCCACCTTGAATATATCATGGGCCACGGGTTCTCGAGGGAGTACCCGGTCAGGTTAAGGAAGAAAGACGGGACCCCGATCATCGCCCTCGTCTCCACGGTATCAGTCACGGATGCGGCGGGAGGGACGATCTACTGTGGTACCGTCCGGGACATAACGGAGAAGAACCGGCAGGAAGCCCTTCTGAATGAGAACGAGGAGCGGTTCAGGAACATCGTGGAGGACCAGACCGAGTTTGTCTGCCGGTTCCGGCCCGATGGGACCCACGTCTTTGTGAACGAGGCATACTGCCGGTATTTTGGGAAGACACGGGACGAAATCACCGGTCACCGGTTCATCCCCGCTATCCCCTTGGAAGACCAGCAGCGGCTCCGGGACCACCTTGCTGGTCTGACACCTGAGAACCCTGTCGCCTCCATCGAGCACCGCATCATCATGCCGGATGGGAGTATCCGGTGGCAGCACTGGAGCGATCGCGCAATCATGGATGAGCAGGGCCGGGTCAGGGAATACCAGTCGGTCGGGCGGGACACAACAGAGAAGAAGGAGACGGACCACGCCCTCCGGCAGGCACACGAGAAACTGAACATGCTCTCCAGTATCACCCGGCACGATATCATGAACAAGCTCATGACGCTTCGCGGGTACACCCGGCTCATCCAGAATACGGTACAGGACCCGGAGATCCGGTTATATGCCGACACCATAGACCATGCAGCACGGGCGATCGATGAGCAGCTCCAGTTCACCCGTGACTACCAGGACCTGGGGATACAGTCCCCTGCATGGCTGGTTGTTGCGGATATTCTGGACCAGGTGCGGGGGCAGCTCGAGCTCGGCAGGATCCGCCTTGAGACCAGGGTCGAGGGTATCGCGGTCTGTGCGGACCCCCTCTTCTCCCGGGTCTGGTACAACCTCATCGACAATACCCTCCGCCATGCCCCGCAGGCAACCGGGGTCAGGGTAACTGCAGAGGAGAACCGTGATGGCCTGATCCTTGTGTACGAGGACGATGGCCCTGGGATCCCGGCAGACCAGAAAGAGCGGATATTTGAACGGGGGATCGGGAAGAACACCGGGCTCGGCCTCTTCATTGTCCGTGAGATCCTGGCGATCACCGGGATGACGATCCACGAGACCGGGGTCGCGGGGAAGGGCGTCCGGTTCGAGATCACGGTTCCGGGAGGGATGTACCGGAAGGATGCCGGGAAGAGCTGAGGGTACCCGCACCCCGGGCATCAAGCCCCTCCTCCAACCGGGGGCTCTCCTGCACGCTGACTGCGGATACGGGGGAATTCTGGCGGCGGGTACTACGTGCAACATCCGTTACTGGCCACATGTGCAGGTATTTTCTTCAGTGAGCGGGAATCCTCGCGGGGTGTCTATCGAATTTTCACCCGGTGTGCCGTCACCTCCCTCCCTGGCGGGCTGCAAACGGCATACCGGTGATGGCGCGGCTCTCATTGCACGGAAAGAAGAAGTTCCCTGGGAGCTCACAATTCACAACAGGGTAACTCCATGTTCATCATGCCGGATTTCATCCATACGCTCGATGAGTGGATCATATGGCTCCTTGGAGCTGAGTTTCACCAGCCTGCAACGCCCGCGATGTTGATGCAGAGGACGCACTATGCACAGCCCGAGATCATGGCAGCTCTTTCCCTGCTCGAGCGGGAGAAGGCAGTCAGGGTAAACAGGAACACCCATGATGCGACAAAGGTGGATAGTGTCGGCCTGACGATCCCCGGAAAGAAACGGTACGAGGAACTGAAATCCCGTTCACTTCAACGGTGAAATTCGGCAACTGGCGTACAATCTCCAGGAGCCGGCGGGATGGCTCCATCATTTCAACCATTACATCTGCAGCGAGAGGAGTACTCCACGAACCGTGGACAAGACATCGCCGTCAGGTGCATCATCCGGGAGTGAACCGGTATACTCCCCGTGGTGCTGTTATCACCACGGTGAAGCCGGCGTTTTGACCTTCCTGCTCCGTGAAGGTCATGCCCGTGATCGCAAGGATATCCCGGGCAAGGACCATGTCATAATCTACCAGGGAGAGGGTGTCCTCACTATCCGGCCTCTCCTGCGGGAAGGTATCTCCCGCATGCCTGATCCCCGTCAGGGAGAGGGTGAGCCCGTCCGGGGTCTCCCCGGTAGAGAGGGTGAGCAGGGCAGGGGAACCAGTATGCGTGATTATCCGTTGTACCAGGATGGTGAGTGCACGCTCGAGGAGGGGATCAGCGTAGAGGGAGACCCGGTCAAAGGAACCCTCCCGGGTGATCGCTTTCGTGTCGATGTGGGAGAGTGCAAAGAGGAAGACCTCGTCCACACGCTGCCACCGGGGAGGCCGTGTCCCGAGGTCCTGGTAATGGCGCGAGAACATGAGGTACCGGTCAATATGGCATGCCTCGTCAGCGGTGGCATCAAGGAAATGCATGATCGATTCGTCCCTGTTCTGTTCCCGGGCGAGTTCAAGGTACGCGGTGAGAGTGAAGAGGTGGCTCCGGATGTCCCGCATCGTCATCGTCTCAAGGACGCTCAGGCGCTCCCGCGCCTTCCCCAGTGCGTCCTGCTCGCGTCTCCGCTCCGTGATATCAAAGACAATCGAACCGACAAGGTCATCACCTCCCTCACGCCGGATGGGAAACCTGAATGCGCCATACATGGCTGGAACCCCGGCGTGGGTATCCTCGTACTCGCTGTAGGTGTGCCTGCCGGGCTCCAGTTTCTGAGCCTCCCTGTCAGCTGCATCCGTGCTCGCTGCCCATGCATTGCCGGGCCAGACCTCGCTGTGGGTCCTTCCCAGGAGTGATTGCTCCGGCAGTCCCGCCAGTTCGGTAAACTGCCGGCTCACCAGTACAAACTGCCCCGCTCCATTCTTTACGTAGGCGAGCCCAGGGAAGTTCTCGACAAAGAGGCGTAACTTCTCCTCGCTCGCAGCGATCTGCCGGGTCGACTCGCAGATACCTGCCAGGAGGTCGTTGATGGTTGTGGCGAGTATGCTTATCTCGTCGGTTCCCTGGATAAGGATCCGGTCCGGGCTGCAGGGGTCCCCCGTATCCCGCTGCTCCATCCAGTTCGTCATCGAGACGATGCGCGAGAGGATAAACCGGTCGATGATCAGGAGTATTGCGCTGATGAAGATGATGCCGATGAGGAGAAAGAAGAGGGTGAAGCTCAGGTACACCGCACGTCCCTGATGGTATATGTCACGGGACTGGAATACCTGGAGCGAAAGAGGCAGAGTTCCGGTTACATCATCGATGTACATCGTGCCGATGACGAACGATTCGTTTTCGGGGAATATCCAGAACCGCCCGGGCGTGTCCTCCTGCTGGTAGAGGATTATCTCCTTTCCTGGCAGGTGTGCCGAACCTGCAGGCATTACGGTAAAGTTCGATCCGCTCAACGTTCCAAGATATTCAAGCTCGCGCTCATCGATGAACTTGCCGCAGAGCAATGCCCCTGCAGGAGGTGCGTCCCAGGTGCTGGTGGTGATCGGGTGGGATGCGATCAGGACAATCCTGCCATCAACAACCAAAAACCCCTTCTCCGACGCATCCAGCGTCTCAAACCCGGTGAGGGTCCCGGCAGCGGTGATGCCAGCAAGCAGGTCCGGGGGAATGCTGGTATCAAGACCTGTTTCGGGATCGATTGCCTTCCCGTACAGGATGGTCCCTTCCTGGTCGGCAAAGATCATGAAGCTGACACCGAGATTCTGGATCGTGACTCCGTCCAGGTTATTCTGGATATACGCGTCGTTTTGGTCCTGGACAAAGAGATAGGTCTCATCCCAGGGGCCCCAGTCCCTGGCGATACGGTCGATGGCATTCACTTCATTCTCGAGCACATAGTGTACCCTGATCAGGTCATCGCGCACCGCCGCCTCTTCAGCAGCCTGATAACTCGATGTAAGGGTTGTGTACGAGAGGACGAGGAAACCCCCGAGCATGGACAGGAAGAGGAGGGTCAGGATGATGAGCGTCTTTTTCCGGAGGTCCATGCACATGCCGCCTGAAATTCTGTTGAAAAATCTGTCAGTATGAAGGTTAAAGATTCGTATCTGGTTAGCTGTCCGGGTTCGAGGATTCGAATCCCCTGCGATTCTTTCCGGGTTTTCACCGGACTGTCCCGCTGGTGCCGGGGGATAGGATCCCCTCGACCACGGGATTCCTCTCCATCCCTTCATCACGCACATTCATTGCCTCGCACACCCATCCCCGATCATGCCACAGAACAGGGAGATCGCACAGAGGTTCACCTCGCGCGAGACCATCGAGGGGGCCGGTGTCCGGCTGCGGCGGGCATTTGGTTTTTCCGAGCTCCCGCTCTTTGACCCGTTCCTGATGCTCGATGATTTCCGGGCAGAACGGCCGGAGGACTACCTCGCCGGGTTCCCCTGGCACCCCCACCGGGGGATCGAGACCGTGACCTCCATGTTCGCGGGCAGGGTCGAACACGGGGACAGCATGGGCAACGCCGGGAGCGTGGATGCCGGCAGCGTGCAGTGGATGACGGCCGGGTCCGGGATCATCCACCAGGAGATGCCAAAACCCGTCAACGGTGCAATGGGCGGGTTCCAGCTCTTGGGTGAACCTCCCCCGGCAGTACAAGGTGATGGAGCCCCGGTACCAGGAGATTCCCGCGGACCGGATCCCGGTCGTAAAAGCCGGCAACGATGTCACGGTCAACGTTATCAGTGGCAGCTTCGGAGGGGTGACCGGCCCGGTCCGGGACATTGTCGCGGATCCTGCCTTCCTCGACGTGACCGTCCCGCCCGGTGCCCGGTTCGGGGTGAAGGTGAGGGAAGGGTACACCGTCTTTGCCTGCGTGATCGGGGGCGGGGGCGTCTTTGACGGGTCTGTCGCAGGTGTAACAGACCATGACCTCGTACTGTTCTCAGACGGGGATCGAATCCTCGCCAC
>DUGL01000142.1 GCA_013331415.1 Methanoregulaceae archaeon
AGTCCCTGATAGCCACCCGCATGCAGACTGAGGACATGATCCCGCTTGCCAGAAGTCTCGATAAGGCAGGGTTCTTCTCGGTTGAGGCATGGGGTGGTGCGACGTTTGATTCGAGTATACGGTTCCTTGCAGAAGATCCGTGGGACCGGGTACGGATGCTTCATGAAGAGCTCAAAAATACCCCTGTCCAGATGCTCCTCCGCGGCCAGAACCTGGTCGGGTACCGCCACTACCCCGACGACGTGGTCGCCCGCTTCGTGGATCTCGCGCACAAGAACGGGGTAGAAATTTTCCGGGTCTTTGATGCACTCAACGACATCAGGAATATGACGGAATCGATGCGGCGGGTCAAAGAGACCGGGGCTCACCTCCAGGGCGCGATATGCTANNACCACGAGCCCGGTCAACTCGATCCCGGGGTTCATCGGGATGGCAAGGGAGCTCTATTCCCTGGACTGCGATTCCATCTGTATCAAGGATATGGCGGGGCTGATCATGCCTGAGTCTGCCCGCGAGCTGATAACGGGGATCAAGGACGAGCTTGACACGCTGGTTGACCTCCACTCCCATTCGACGAGCGGTATTGCCTCGATGAGTTACCAGGCAGCCATCGAGGCCGGGGTCGACATCCTCGATACCGCGATGTCGCCCTTCGCACTCGGGACCTCGCAGCCCCCGACCGAGTCGGTTGTTGCAGCAATCGCAGGAACCCCGCGGGATACCGGTATTGACCTGATCACCCTCCGTGAAGCACGAAATTTCTGCCTCAAGCTCAGGGAAAAGTACGGCGGAATTCTCGATCCCATCTCTGAACGCGTCGACAGCGATGTCCTGATCTACCAGCTCCCCGGCGGAATGATCTCAAACCTGGTCTCCCAGCTCAAGGAGCAGGATGCACTTGACAAGATGGGTGCAGTCCTGGAGGAGATCCCGCGGGTCAGGAAGGACCTCGGGTACCCGCCGCTCGTCACCCCGACATCGCAGATCGTGGGGACGCAGGCGGTCTTCAATGTGCTCATCGGGGGAGAGCGGTACCGGAACGTCACAAACGAGGTCCGGGACTACGTCCGCGGCCTCTATGGGAGACCGCCCGGACCGATCAGCGATGAGATACGGAAGCTGATCATCGGGGACGATCCGGTGATCACGGTCCGGCCCGCTGACCTGCTCGAGCCCACGTACGAGAAGATGAAGGAGCAGGCCATTGCAGAGGGGCTGGTCCGGAAGGAAGAGGATGTCCTCACCTACATCCTGTACCCTGCGATCGCCCCCTCGTTTTTAAGGGGAGAGCGCCAGCCCGAGGCCCTGATCCCTCTGGCAAAGCAGGCTGCTTCGGCGAACCCTGATATCCTGAACGCGATGGAGGTCGAGGTTGACGGGGAGATCTTCAACGTGCGCATCCTCTCGATTGGCGGAGCTGCCGTATCTGCAACCGCAACACCTGCCCAGAAGATACCCCGGGGCGATATACAGGGCGGGGTCAAGTCCAACATGCAGGGGATGGTCCTGGAAGTTGCGGTCGGCCGGGGATCCGAGGTGAAGAAGGGAGATCTCCTGGTCGTCCTTGAAGCCATGAAGATGGAGAACCCGATCCATTCCCCGGTGGAGGGGAAGGTCTCGGAGATCTATGTGGATGTCGGGGACGTGGTGCAGAGCGGTGATGTGCTCCTGGTGGTGGAATGAAATATTTTGAGAAGATCCTCATCGCAAACAGGGGCGAGATCGCGATCCGGGTGATGCGGGCGTGCCGGGAGATGAACATCGAGACGGTCGGCATCTATTCCACAGCAGACAGCGAAGCTCTCCATGTCCGGTACGCGGATGAAGTGTTCAACGTTGGGGAAGCCCCGCCGTCAAAGAGCTATTTAAACATCGAGCGGATCATCGATATCACCAAAAAATCAGGGGCCGAGGCTATCCACCCGGGATACGGTTTCCTGGCCGAGAACTATCACTTCGCCAAGCGGTGCTTTGAGGAAGGGATCACGTTCATCGGCCCATCATGGAAGACAATACGGGCCATGGGGTCCAAGATCGAGAGCAAGCAGATGATGCGGAACGCCGGGGTCCCGGTTGTTCCCGGAACTCCGGGTGGGGTGAAGGGGGCGGACGAGGCAAAGAAAATTGCCGCCGAGATCGGGTACCCGGTCATCGTGAAGGCAAGTGCCGGNNGGGATCGGGATGCAGATCGTCTCGGACGAGGCCGGGCTCGAGGATGCAATCGGTGCCGGGATGCGGATGGCCGAATCGGCGTTTGGCGACCCGACGGTATTCATCGAGAAGTACCTGGTCAAGCCCCGGCATATCGAGTTCCAGGTCCTCGCCGATGAGCACGGGAATTTCGTCCACCTGTACGATCGTGAATGTTCTATCCAGCGGCGGCACCAGAAACTGGTCGAGGAAGCTCCCTGCCCCATCATGACCGACGACCTCAGGGGCCGCATGGCCGGATCAGCACTTGCCGTGGCGAAGGCATCCGATTACACGAACGCCGGAACGGTTGAGTTCCTGTATGCTGACGGGGACTACTACTTCATGGAGATGAATACCCGGCTCCAGGTCGAGCATACGGTCACGGAGCTGATCACGGGCATTGATATCGTCAAGCAGCAGCTCGCGATTGCTGCGGGGGACTCCCTGCCGTTCGACCAGCAGGGTGTAAGTATCCGTGGCCATGCAATCGAGTGCCGGATCAATGCCGAGGACCCGCTGAACAACTTTGCTGCTGACCCGGGCAAGATCCTCCGCTACCGCTCACCCGGCGGTCCGGGCGTACGGATCGATTCGGGTATCCACATGGGGTATACGATCCCGGCGAACTATGACTCGATGATCGCAAAGCTCTGTGCCTGGGGGATGACCCGGCCGGAGACCATTGCCCGGATGCGGCGGGCAATTTACGAATATGTCATCATCGGCGTCAAGACGACGCTTCCGCTCCACCATGCCATCATGCATAACCAGCACTTTATCAACGGCGATACCCACACCCACTTCCTCCAGGAAGAGCACATCCTAAAAACCCTGAACCGGTACGTCCGCGAAGAGGAGAAGCGGATGCAGACCCTCGCCGCTTCCCTGCGCCAGGGCAAGGAGATCGCGGCTATCACCGGTGCTGTCAGTGCCCATCTCATGAGCAGGAAGAAGGGGTAGACCCCCGGGGGTCACCCGGATCTCTCTTTTTCTTTGCTATCCCGGTTGTTCCGCTGGTTTCCATCGCTCCTGATATGCCTCTGCTCCTACCGGAATCACTTCACGCTGTGGGCAAAACGCACAGCAGAACCTTTAATAGTGTTTATACCGTTCTCATTATGCACTTTTGTGCGCTGCGGTGGCCTAGCTGGTTAGGGCGCCAGACTCATAGGGTAATGTAGCAATTCGAGGCGCCGTCATCTGAGACATCTGGAGATCGTGGGTTCGGATCCCACCCGCAGCACTCCGAAAAAAACATTTTTTCACTTTTTTGTCGGATAATATCGGAAAAGATGTTGGGTCTCCAAATCTTCACCCGCGGATCGCTCCCGCTCGCTGCGAGGGCTTGGCAATCGGAAGGTATTCGGGGCCCTGATGTTGCTCAGTTCTCGCGATCTACACACGGTGTTCGGTAGTAGCAAAGAACCTGCTGGTGGATCTGTTCCGGGACTTACCTGACGGCCACCCGTGCTCCACTCCACCCACTCTGGTCCGTTCCGCTCGCATCGTCTCCCTGTAACTCTCCCCGAAAAGAGGTGCGTTGACCTGCCGGTATTGAAAGTCCCTTACACAATCCCCAGGGCTTCCATCGTAACCTCAGTTACCAGGGTCGCCGAGTCCATCTCGCTCGACGACATGTCCAGCAGGTTCTTCTGGAAGGCGAAGGCGAATCCGCATGACGGATCAGCAAAGCCTATCGTGCCGACACCTTCATACCCCATCGCATGCGGTAGCCTTTTTCTTGGACCAGGCCCGCCACCAAGCGTATAGCCAAGACCATGCCCTGTCCACCAGCGGAGGTCTATCATGTCGGGTTCCTCGGGTTGTGGTGCGCCTGCGATGGCGATGCGTTCCGGACTGAGTAGCCTCACACCTTCCAGCGCCCCGCCCCCTGCCAGCATAGCGTAGTGACGTGCAAGGGAGCGGGCGTTTACGATCGCTCCTGCTCCCGGGATGGTCGCACGTCTCACATCCTGGCGATTGAACGTCGCCGCCGAATCACGCAAAGGGTGGTTCAAGGGTATGCCTATCCGGGAGAGTGATTCGGCCAGACCGGGTGTATTCCTCAAAGTCGCTATCCGGCGCACTGCTCCTGGTGGGGCACCGAAGTACAGGTCGGTGATACCCAGAGACTGGCACACCTCTTCCTGGAGGAACCGTTGAATGGATCTTCCATCAACCCGCCGCACCACCTCTCCAAGCATCCATCCGTAGGTCAGGGCGTGGTAGTGAATCCTGGTACCCGGTTCCCAGAGCGGCTCCAAATCTGAGACCGCCTGACAGACGGCATCCCAATCGCACATCATGCTGATATCGAACCCTGGTGGATCCTGCGGGATGCCGGCCCGATGGGTCAGGGCGTGGCGGATGGTCACACGGGCTTTACCCCCTGCAGCAAACTCCGGCCAGTAGTGCGCGATTGGCGCATCGTAGTCTATGAGACCCCTGTCGGCAAGGATATGTATACAGGTAGCGGTAATACCCTTCGAGATGGAGAAGGCAGTAAAGAGCGTGCCACCATCTACCGGACTCTGGCTCGCCTCATCGGCCAGGCCTGCCCATGCGTCAATAACCAGTTTCCCATCCAGGTAGGCGGCTACCTGAACGCCGATCTCTCCACCATCATGTACGAGGCTTTCCAGGACGCTTCGGACGTTGTTGTTTGGGTCGGTCATGAGAGCGTGTCCTCTCTGCAGTGCTGACCATCCAGCCGAGGTGGAGGTTCGCGTGCAGCACGTGGGTTGCCATTGCCAATTTCCCTTGCTGCTCCTTATGCGTATGCCTGGGAAAATGTGACGAAATTATCAATGGGGTGGTGCTGCTGCCACTGCCTTCCTCGTGAGATGGTTCTGCTTCCGCCACAGAATCCGGGTATATTCCCGAGCGTGTCCTTTTCTCAGGTTT
>DUGL01000207.1:0-8879 GCA_013331415.1 Methanoregulaceae archaeon
CCTGGGAGCGTCTGGGATCCCGGAGATATCCGTGCAGAGTAGATACTCCGACGTTTTTGCAGAAGGGAGGGGGAGAATCCCCCTCCCCGACCCTCCCCCGAAACGGGATAGGGGGGTGTTCTGTGGGCCTGCTGTGAAAGATCTGGTACGGGGCAGAAAAGAGAGATGCGTACCCTGATCAGGGGTATGCCCCAGCGGAAGGGGATGAGCGGGAGCGAACCCCCCTGGGAGTTTCAGGAACCAGGGGGAAGAAGAGGTCGAACCCGCCAGTGAGAATCCATTCACTGATGGGAGGGGGAGAATCCCCTCCCAGGCCCTCCCCCTAAACGGGATAGGGCGGTGTTCTGTGAGCCTTCTGCAAAAGAGCTGGTACTGGGCAGAAAAAGGATCCCCCGGGAGTTTCAATCATCCGGGGCAGGCCGCTCGGGACCGATCCCCCTTCTCCCTACCGTATCTCGATCTGCTCGCCGGTCACCATGTAGGTGACCTTCTCGGCGATCTTGCAGGCATGGTCCCCGCAACGCTCAAGGTACCGGGCGACCATCAGGTAGTTCGTGCACCGCGTGATGGTCCGGGGGTCCTCCATCATGTAGGTGACGCCGTCCCGGAAGATCGTGTGCCGGAGTGCATCCACCGCATCGTCGCGGGCCGAGTGATTGGCAACGAGTGCAAGATCCTCGGTCTCGTAGGCCTTCAGGGAATCGTCAATCATCCCTATCACGATCCCTGCCATGGTGGGGATGCTCAGCGCACGCACCAGGTCAGGAACCCGGGAGTCGCCGTGGGTGTTCCGGACCACGTTCGCGATATCCTTCCCGTACCGCCCTATCCGCTCGGCAGAGGAGATCAGCCGGAGGGAGCAGGCGATCGTCCGCATGTCCTTTGCCACCGGCTGGTAGAGGGCAATCAACCGGTACAGCTCCTCCTCGAGCTCGTTCGTCTGCACGGACAGCTCCGTCTTCTTCTGCCGCACCTGTTCTGCAAGTTCCAGGTTATTCTCTTCGAGCGCACGCACCGAGTCCCCGAGCATGCCGGCCGCCAGGTGCCCCATGGCGAGGACGTTGTCCCGCGTCAGGGCCATCTCTGCATGGAATTTGCTCTTCGTCATCGCCACACCTCTATCCGAACCGTCCCGTGATATAGTTTTCAGTCAGCTCCAACCGGGGGTGCTCAAAGATCTGCCGCGTCTCCCCGACCTCGATCAGCTCTCCGAGGTACATGAACCCGGTGTAATCGCTCACCCGTGATGCCTGCTGCATGTTGTGGGTCACGATGATCACGCAGTACTGCTGCTTCAGGTTCTCGATCAGCGCCTCGATCTTTGCGGTGGCGATCGGGTCGAGCGCTGAGCAGGGCTCGTCCATCAGGATCACCTCCGGGTTAACCGCCAGGGTCCGTGCGATGCAGAGCCGCTGCTGCTGCCCGCCGGACAACCCCATCGCGGAATCAGAGAGGCGGTCTTTTACCTCGTCCCAGAGCGCGGCTTTCCGGAGGCTCTGCTCAACGATCCCGTCCAGGGTCTTCCGGTCCTTAATCCCGTGAACCCGTGGACCGTACGCGACATTCTCGTACACGGTCTTGGGGAACGGGTTCGGCTTCTGGAAGACCATCCCGATCTTGCGGCGCACTTCCACGGGATCGGATCCCTTTGCGTAGATATCCGTGCCATGGAAATCGATCCTTCCCGAGATGCGGCAGATTTCAACGATGTCGTTCATCCGGTTGAAGCACCGGATCAGGGTTGACTTCCCGCATCCGGAAGGCCCGATCAGCGCGGTGACACGCCGGTCAGGGATCTCCATCGTAATGGATTTCAGGGCAGGGGTCTCCCCGTACCAGAGGTTCAGGTCAGTTGTCCGGAGTATGGTTGATTCAGTCATGGTCAGGCTCAAGAGTAGCGTGTCCTGTTGTAGTGGTGGCGTATTCCGATAGCGATTCCGTAGAGGATGACCACGAGGCCCAGAAGCACCAGCGCCGTGGCATACTTCTGTCCCTCGGCACCCGGGACATTGGTGGCAAGGATGAAGAGGTGGTAGGGCAGTGCCATCACCGGCTCAAAGACCGACTGGGGCAGGAACCTGCTCGAGAAGACCACGGCGGTGAACAGGATGGGTGCCGTCTCCCCTGCTGCCCTTCCGATGGAGAGGATCGTCCCGGTCACGATCCCCGGGACTGAGGGGGGCAGGACGACGCTCCTGATCGTCTGCCACTTCGTTGCCCCGAGTGCGAGGCTCCCTTCCCTGACCGGGATCGGGACGGTCAGGAGCGCCTCCTCGGTCGTCCGGATGATGGTCGGGAGGACCATCAGGGCGAGCGTGATCTGCCCGGCAATCAGGGAGACCCCAAAACCCAGGAAGAGCACGAGGAACGAAAACCCGAACAGGCCGAAGACGATGGAGGGTGTGCCGTTCAAAAGGTCGGTCCCGGTGCGGATGATCCGGGTCACCCTCCCTTCGCGGGTGTACTCGGTGAGGTAGAGAGCAGCCCCGATCCCGATGGGGAGTGCTATCGCGATAGCCCCTGCAACGAGGTACAGGGTACCCACGATTGCCGGGAAAATCCCCCCCGACCGCCCGAGGTTCGACGGGGGCTGTGTCAGGAACTCCCAGGAGATGTAGGGGAGCCCGTTCCAGATGATGTCAAAGAGGATGACACCCAGGGCAAAGAGGACGGCGAGGACCGAGAATGCAATGAGAGCAAACGCGATCATCTGGCTCACCCGGGGAGAGAGCCGGTTCCTGAGAACGAGGAATGCGAGGGTGAGTGCAGCAGCTGCCGCGACCCCTGCAGGCCCGGAGACGAGGAATACCAGGAGTGCACCCGCTCCCGCCGCAATGATCCGCCAGGAGGACTGTATTCGGCCAGCGAGTCGCCCGGCCAGGTGCTTCCGGGGCTTTGCCGGGGCTCTGCACCGGGACCCCGGCATGTTCCGTTCCTTGATCCTGGCGAGGATCGTCGTTGCGCTCAGGTTCACGACCAGGGTGATCACGAGGAGTACTACGGCAATCCCGAAGAGGGCATGGTAGTGCATGCTCCCGATCGCCACCTCACCCATCTCGATTCCAAGCGTCGCGGTCAGGGTCCGGACCGGGGTAAGGACGTTCCCGATCGGCTCAGGGATGACCGCTGCGTTCCCGGTCACCATCAGGACTGCCATGGTCTCCCCGATCGCCCTCCCGATACCGAGGATGATCGCGGCGGTAATCCCGGAGAGGGCTGCAGGCGTCACCACGCGGCTGATGGTCTGCCAGCGGGTGGCGCCGAGTGCGAGCGACCCCTCCTTGTACTCGCGGGGGGCAGATGCGATCGCGTCCTCGGAGACACTGATGATGGTGGGCAGCGCCATCACCGCGAGCAGGATGGAGCCCGCAAGCCAGGTCTCACCGGTCGGGACAGCGAACGTGACCCGTATCCAGTCCGTGAGTACGATCAGGCCGAAGAACCCGAAGACCACCGACGGGATCCCGGCCAGGAGCTCGATAGCGGGCTTGATGACCGCCTTTACCCGGTACGGGGCCAGTTCGGCGATGTAGATGGCACACCCGATCCCGAGCGGGATGGCGATTGCCATGGCGAGGACCATGACGAGCAGGGTCCCGACGATGAGCGGCCAGATCCCGTACGCAGGGATTGCCCCGGTCGGGTTCCAGACCGGGCCGGTGAGGAAGTCCCGGACCCCCTCCTCAAGGAAGAGGGGATAGGCGTCAAAGAGCAGGAAAGCAAGGATAAAGAAGATGGTGACGACAGCAAAGATGGCGCAGGTGAACCATGCTGCCGTAATGACCCGCTCTCTCCCGTGCCGGCGGGTGAGAGTATCATGGCCGCCAGGATTGATCCGGTGGGGAGATGCAGGGAGAGAAGGATCCCGGGGGGCATCATCTCCCCCGGAGCAGTCAGGACGCTTCTTCATGCGGTGATCGGCACGAATCCTTCTTCAGCAACGATCGCCTGGCCCGCAGGGCTGAGGAGGTAGTCAAGGTACGTTTTTGCAAGCCCTTCGGGAGCCCCGTTCGTGATCATGATGAGCGGCCGTGCGATCGGATACATCTTTGCTACGACGTTTGCTATCGTCGGCTCTACCAGTGCATTGTTGACGTTGATGGGAACGGGCCTGATATCCGCGTCAATGTAGCCGAGTCCCACGTAGCCGATGGCGCCCGGGGTCTGGGCGATGGTCTGCTTCACGGCACCGTTTGAGTTCTTCTCAAGCTGTGTGGGGGTAAAGTCCTGCTTCTTCATCACGGACTCGGAGAAGAATTCGCGGGTCCCCGAGGCACTGTCGCGGCCGACGACAACGATGGTCATGTCAGGGCCGCCGACATCCTTCCAGTTCGTGGTGTTGCCCGCGTAGATCTCTTTGAGCTGGGCCATAGTCAAGGAACGTACCATGTTGCTGGGATGGACGATGATCGCGATTCCATCGTTTGCAATGGTCACATCAACCAGATCACGGTACTTTGCCCGCTCTTCAGGTTTGAGGTCACGCGAGGACATCCCAATCTCTGCTATCCCTTCTCCGACAGCCTGGACCCCGACGCTCGATCCTCCGCCGGTAACCTGGATGTTGGCATTGAGATGGTCTTTCATGAAAGCATCAGCTGCAGCCTGCGCAACCGGAAGCACGGTCGTTGACCCGGTGATCTTCAGGGTTTGTGCGTGGCCGTCTGCGGCTGGCTGGGTGCAGCCGGCAGCGAGCAGTGCAAGGGCCAGGAGAATGGCAAGTCCTGCCAGAGGTGGGGAATAGCTGGTGGAACGCGTTTTCATATACTCTGAGGTCTCCCTGTATTTTTAAACCATTTTCCGATGGAGACTCTATCTATATATATATACTATAGAGAAACGATATACAGAGAAGTACTGCGGGGAACCGTGCATGGAGATACGAAAGGTACAGGTAACCGGGGGGTCGTCCTTTGTGATAACCCTCCCGAAGGAATGGGCAGAATCCCAGCATATCCGGAAGAATGACCCGCTCGGCCTCATTGCCCAGCCGGACGGGACCCTGCTCGTCACGCGGGACATAACGGAAGGGCAGTTCCAGCGTGAGAAGCGGTTCGATGTCAGCATACACCCTGAGCCCACGTTCCTGTTCCGGATGCTGATCGGCTCCTACATCGCCGGGTATACCCTGATCACGATCAGCGCAAAGACGCGTCTCCCCGCTTCAGTCAGGATGGTTGTCCGCGACTTCACCCAGATGACGATAGGGCCCGAGGTGGTTGAGGAGACCGATACGACCATCATCCTGAAAGATCTCCTCAATCCTGCCGAGATGCCGTTTGAGAACACCATCAAACGGATGTTTGTGATCGTAAAGAACATGCACCTCGACGCGATGACTGCGCTCGGCACCCGGAACCACGGGCTCGCAGATGATGTCATCGCCCGCGATAACGACGTAGACAGGTTGCACTGGCTGATCGCGCGGCAGACCAACATCGTCCTGAAGAATGCAGGGCTCGCACGAAGGATGGGGATCTCCACGAGCAGGGTGGTCAACACCTACATTATCAGCCGTATCATCGAGCGTATCGGGGACCATGCGGTACGGCTTGCCGAGAACATCAGGAAGATCGCGGGATCCGAGATGGAGAGCGAGATGCTCACCGCAGTGAGTGCCGCGAGCACGCTTGCCCTCTCCCTCTTTGATGCGAGCATCGTCTCCTTCTTCAAGGGTGACATGCGGGGATCGCACAAGACCATCGAAAAAGTCGCAAAACTTGAGAAACTCTGCGATGAGATCACCGTGCGTGCCATGCAGAAGGACCCGTTTGAGGCGGTCTCTTTCCGGAACATGGCCGAGAGCATCCGGAGAACCGGGGAGTATGCCGGGGATATCTCCGAGAGCGTGATCAACTGCCTCGTGGAGGAGGAGGAGTGACAGGCACCGGCAACTCCTGCGGGAACCCCGGGCATCCCTCTTCCAGGGTCGGATCGCTCGCGCTGCTCTCCTCATGCACCCCTGCCATGGCGCCGCCATCTCCGTGATGGCTGCAACCGCTGATCTCCTGCAGTCATAATCCGTGGAGAAACCGGTGATGTGTTCACGGCAGGTATATCAGCAGACCCTTCCCCATACTCACTGAGGGAGATGACCGTGGAAGGAGATCCGCTGATAGCGCCAGACGACCGCACCTGGGAGGAGCAGGTGGAGCGGTCAGAAAAACCGGTCCTCGTGATGTTCTTCAGTCCGACCTGTCCGCACTGCCGGACCATGGAGCCCGTATTCCGGCAGTTTGCCGGGGAGTTTGAAGGGGTGGTAACCTTTGCCCGGATCGATATCACCAGCAACCCGTGGACCGCCGAGCGGTATGCGGTACGGAGTACGCCGACATTTGCACTATTCTGCAGCGGAAAATTGTTCCAGGTACTGGTCGGCGCCGTGTACCCGGCTCTCCTGAAGCGCATGGTGGAGGAAGGGCTGGCATCCGGTAAGGAATGTACAGGGAAATCAACGACCATCTCTTACGATATAACCGGGTACGGGTAACCCGCACGGCCAGGGGACCAAATCCCTGGCACCATACCCGCATTTTGCGATCACAGGGTACCCTGCTGAGAGGGAGGAGAGCAGCGGGATGAGATGCTTCGGGATCCCCTGTTCCGGGAATTCCTGCAGGCAGGAAACCACGATTGCCGGGCGATCGCGGGCGTCCGGGACATCCCACCCCCGGACCCCGGGCAGCACACGTGCGGTCCGGAACCAGGGCACCTGGCAAGGTATTTATCCGCACAATGGCAACATTGTTGTTATTATTATGACAACAAGATCGGCGGTCGGGGCCGTCGTCCTTCTCATCCTGCTGGCCCTGGCGCTCGTGACCGTGCCGGCTGCGGGTGCCGGAAGCCTGTACCTCTCCGGGACCCCTGATCTTGTTGCAACCATCGAGGGTGCCAATTCGTTCTCCCCGGGATCGGAGGCAACCCTCGTCATCCATGTCAGGAACACCGGCGTGGACACGACAAAGATCCTCCAGCCGGGCGGGGGAGCGACCGGGGAGCCGCCGAGCACTGCCCGCATGGTCACCCTCACCCTCCTGCCCGGTGATGCTCCCCTCCGGGTCATCACCGATCCCCGGATGGCCGGCGATATCCCGTCCGGTGAAGCGGTGAGTGTACCCTTCACGGTCAGACTGGACCGTGATGCCGCTGGGGGGATGTACCAGCTCCGGCTCCGGGCTGACTACATGGTCCTTGCATCAGAGGCCCTCATCAACCCCGGGAGCGTGACCTACCTCTACGAGACCGATACGGTCCTCCTCGATCTCCCCTTCCGGGTCAGGGACGAAGTTATCCTCGCGGTCCGCGATGTCCATGCCCCCGACCTGGATGCCGGGGGGGAAGGGTACGTGATGGTCATGCTCGAAAATACCGGGTCGCTTGAAGGAACGGATACCACGGCCCTGCTCTTCCCCAGTGACGAAAGCCCGGTCATCCCCACCGGCGGCCAGGTATTTATCGGGGCGTTCCCACCCGGGGCAGTGGAGACTGCACGGTTCAAGGTCAGGGTGGACGAAAAAGCCGGGCGCGAGACCTACCCGGTGAACGTGGCCATGGAGTATACCGATCGGGCAGGTGCAGTACAGCGTACCCGGGAGGTGACTATCGGGGTCCCGGTCATCGGGAAGACCGGGATAATCGTTGTGGGTGAACCTGTCTGGATCTACCGGGGAGCACGAGAGGAGATCCGGGTTGAGTACGAGAATACGGGTCCGACCACCCTGCGTACCGCACAGGCCCGGATAAGTGCTGTCGACCCCTTCACCGCGTATGACGACATTGCATTCCTCGGTGACATCAGCCCCGGCGGGCGAGCCGTGGCGACATTCACGATCGGGGTTGACAAGGCCGCTATCGAGAAGGAGTATGGCCTCGACACCGAGATACGGTACCGGGACAGCCTCGACAACCGGCGGATCTCTGACCCCATGAAAGTCAGCCTCTACGTCCGGCAGCGGACCGGCCTGCAGCGCATCCTCTCCGACCCGGTGCTGGTGACGGTCATCATCGCGGGTGTCATCGGGGCAGGCTACGCCGCGTACCACCACCGGAAAAAGAAGCCCCGGGACCCGGCAGCATAACCCTCCCGTCAGGCCGCGTTGCCCGTCCCGCCGATGCGGGGATGCAGGTATCGCCCGCCCCCACACCCACCCCTGGCCCCTGGCCGGCTGCAGGCAGGGTCCGGGATGTACCGGGGCGGGGAGTCTCACGGGCAGGGGCTTCGCCGGCTCCCGTCTGTCCCGGAAGACCGGTTGCAGGTGTCAGGTGGGTGTTATCAGGGATCACGACCGACCTCTCTCTCCCATGGGAGAGACGGCTGACCGGGGCATCATCCTTGCGACCGCGACGATTGCCTCGTTCTTTGTCCCGTACCTGACATCCTCGATCACCGTCGCTCTCCCGGCCATCGGGAATGAGTTCTCCCTGGATGCCGTCTCGCTCGGCTGGGTGATGTCTGCCTACATCCTCTCAACTGCCATCTGCATCGTCCCGTTCGGGAGGCTCGCCGATATCTACGGGAGAAAACGCATCTTCCTGGCAGGGGTCATCATCATGACGGTATCGTCCCTGTTCGCGTCACTCGCGTGGGATGCGGCCGCACTGATCGCGTTCCGCATCCTCCAGGGAGCCGGGGGTGCGATGATATTTACCACCTCGGTTGCGATAGTCGCTGCGGTCTATCCACCGGAACGGCGGGGATGGGCGCTTGGTATCACGCTTGCAGCAGTCTATTCCGGTCTCTCCACAGGACCATGCATCGGGGGCATCCTGACCGGGCTGCTTGGCTGGCGGAGCATCTTCCTCGTGATCGTTCCGCTCGGGCTTGCCGTCGTATGGTTCACGGGAAGGAGGATCCCTGACGAATGGATCGATGCCAG
>DUGL01000207.1:8909-9970 GCA_013331415.1 Methanoregulaceae archaeon
TCTTTTTACTCTCCGGTGGCGTGCTGCTGGGACTCTTCCTCTGGTACGAGTCCCGATCCCCGAGCCCGGTCTTTGATATCCGCGTGTTTTCAGGAAACACCGCGTTTACCTGCTCCAACATCGCAGCCCTGATCAACTATGCCGCGACCTACGCGGTGGCGTTCCTCCTCTCCCTGTACCTCCAGTACATCCAGGGGCTCGGTCCGGGGGCCGCCGGGCTGGTCCTGGTCGCACAGCCGGCGGTCCAGGTCTTCTGCTCCCCGGTTGCCGGGCGGCTCTCTGACCGCGTCGAACCCCGCATCGTTGCAACCAGTGGCATGGCGATCACTGCTGCCGGCCTCTTCCTCCTCGTCTTTCTCTCGCCTGCCACACCCCTCTGGTCCATTGTCGCGGTCCTCCTCCTGCTGGGTCTCGGGTACGCGCTCTTCTCCTCCCCGAACACGAATGCGATCATGTCGTCGGTCGAACGCCGGTACTATGGTGTTGCATCCAGCATGGTCGCCACCATGCGGGCGATCGGGCAGCTCGCGAGCATCGCGATCGCCATGATGATCTTCTCCCTCATCATCGGCAGGGTACCGGTGACCCCGGAGGTCTATCCCCGTTTTATGGCAAGCGTTACGGCGATATTCTTTGTTCTCCTCATCCTCTGCATCATCGGTGTCGCTGCAAGCTACGCCCGGGGCAGTATCAGGGCACCGGAATAAGCCCCGTGATCCTGCAGCCCGGCATGATGAGGGGGAGTGCTTATCGTGGAGGGGAGCCGGCGGGCAGGATCCTGCCTAGGTCTTCCGGATCACCGGGGACCGAGAGTATCCCCCTGGCTGGCGCCCGAAAAGCAGGAATTTTTTCGCAAACCAGCAAAATCGCATGATCCCTGCAGGACCAGGCATGCAGGACGGACATGCCGGAGGAATGTTCAGGGAAAAAATCACATGATCCCGTATCAGGACACATGCATACGATTCAGAAAAACAATAATGATGCATCTCGCAACAGGCCAGACGCATGAAAATGCCGGAGGCGTTTTCATAGGAAACGGCGGAGCCGTTTCCTATGAA
>DUGL01000012.1 GCA_013331415.1 Methanoregulaceae archaeon
CCGGTACGGTTGAACCTGACACGGGTGCCGTCAGAGATGACATCCACCGGGCCCTTGAGGAGGATGGTGCCCGCTCCGGCCGCTGACCTGACAGCGCGGGCCCGGGCAGCCGGATCGTTTTCCGGCAGGGAACCGGTCATCCGCTCAAATTCCCCGGCATGCGGGGTGAACACCGCCTCCCCCGCTTCCGGAAGGGGGATGCGTATCGCGTCTGCATCAAAGACCGCACGCCTGCAGTGTGGGGCGAGCGCCCGTACCACGTGGTGGCTCCGGCTGCCAAGCCCCGGGCCCAGCACCACCACGTCCGCACGGTCGACCAGGGGAAGGAGCCGATCGATATGCTCCGCCCCGATGACATCCCCCTCGAGCCGTTCATAGATCAGGTCCGGGACGGGTTCGAAGACGGGGGATGCTATCCGCACGATGTCCGCACCGGCCCTGAGTGCCCCGAGGCCGCAGAGATACGGGGCACCCTGGTAGGGGCCGCCGCCAATCACGAGGACTTCCCCCCCGTTTCCTTTGTGCGCATCAGGGCGTCGCTTCCGCACCATGAGGAGATCGCCGGGGCCGGTGAATACCTCTGCCTCAAGCGGGATGCCGATATCGGCTACCCGTGACCCGGCAGCCTTGGGCCGATGGAACGCGAGGATGCTGTCGCTCCGGATCCCGGGTGTGGGGACATCGGCGGAGAGTATCCGTGCCCGGGACTGGTTTGCAAGCTCCACACAGGTGCGGACCGGCTCCCGTGCCGCACCCCGGAGACCGGTTCCGAGGAGCGCATCAACGATCAGGTCAACCCCGGCGAACTGGTCTGCCTGGGCAAGGACATCATCCCTGCACTGAACCGGGATCACCCGGGCACGGCAGTGGGAGAGGAGCCGGAGCTGCCGGGTGGATTCTGCTGTCATCCCGGAACCGGCAATGACACAGACCACCGGATCGAGATCCTGGAGGTGGCGGGCAGCGACCATGCCATCGCCCCCGTTGTTTCCCTTCCCGCAGAGGATGAGGACCCTGCAGGGATCCCCTGCCCGGACCGCTTCAGCGAGGGCCCTGCCCGCACTCTCCATCAGCTGGAGGGGAGAGAGACCGAGCGCCTGTGCATTCGCATCCACGCTCCGCATCCGCTCGTGGGTGATGACCCCGGCTTCAGCAAATTCACCGAGACCTGATGGCAGATGAGGATATTCGTGCTCCATGGGATACTGACCTCCTGTCCAGGTACAGACGTCTTGTCGTTGCTGCTTATGAAGGTACGGTGCCGGAACAAGGGTTCCCTGTAAGGACCGGGCAGGGAGGGGGAGCAGTTCAGGACGCTCTTCCTCCCCGGGGGAGGTTCACCGGAAACGGCCATTCCCGGTTTTTCGGGATAAAACAGGCCGGGAAACCAACATTTTTTCCCTGAGCCTGCAGATGACTACAGTGATGGGCTTCTCAGAAGATATCCGGGCGGTGGCTGCAGAACTCCTCGCGCAGGATTCGGTGACCATCGTCTCCCATATCGATGCAGACGGGATTACCGGCGAGGCAATCCTTGCCCAGGCGCTCTCGCGGGCGGGGGTAACGGTGCAGTCGGTCTTTGTCCGGCAGCTGGAGCCGCTGACCATGAGGCAGGTACCCGAGGACGCGACATTCAAGCTCTTCTGTGATCTCGGTGCCGGGCAGCAGAACCTGCTCGCGGAGCACGGCCTCTCCGAGGACGAAGTCGCGATCATCGACCACCACGTGAGCCAGCCCTGCGGCAGAGACTACCTGCAGGTGAACTGCCTGCCGTACGGGCATACCAAGCTGAGTGCGGCCGGGGTCGCGTACCTTGTCGCACGGGCGATCGATTCCGGCAATACCGATCTTGCCCGGATTGCTGTCATCGGAAACATCGGGGACATGATGGCACGCGAGGACTGCGGCCTTGTCGGGATCGCCCGGGATATCGCACAGGAAGGGGCGGAGCACGGTGCCATTGAGATCCGGCAGCGGGACCTGAACTGCTATGGCATCTCCACCCGCCCGTTGCACCTCTGCCTCTCGTATACCGATGACCCGTTCATCCCGGGAATCAGCACCAATGCGGCCGGGGCCCTCCGGTTCCTGGAGAAGCTCGGGGTGCCGCTCAAGGATACTGCCCGTCGCTGGCTGGTATGGGAGGAGATCCCACCCGAGGACCAGCGGGCGATCACCAGTGCCCTCGCCCAGCAGCTCCTGGCAAACGGGCAGGGGATCTCCCGCCTCTTCTCCGAGTCATACCTCTTCCCAGGGGAGCCGGAGCGGACGCCGCTGCGGAATGCACAGGAGTTTGCCACCCTCCTCAATGCCTGCGGACGGTGGTCCCGGCCCGGGGTGGGCGGGAGCATCTGCCGGGGCGACCGGGGGAGTGCCTACCGCGAGGCAGAGCACATGCTCACGAACCACCGGGCGATCATCCGGGAACTCCTCCAGTTCATCCTTGACTCCGGGGTCACCGAGCTCTCTCACCTCCAGTACATCCATGTCGGGAACCGGTACCCTGACACCATCGTGGGGATCGGGGCAGGCATGGCCCTCTCCAAGCTCGCCATGCACAAGCCCATCCTGATCATGGTAGCACAGCCCGAGGACCCGGAGCTCACCAAGGTCTCGCTTCGGACGACGACCCGGATGGTCGAACAGGGGGTGGACCTCCAGCAGGTCGCGACCGAGGCTTCGGCGAAGTTCGGGGGAGCGGGCGGGGGGCACCGGATTGCCGCGGGAGCATTCATCCCGCGGGGAGCAGAACAGGAGTTTGTTTTCCATGTCAACGAGCTGCTTGCAGGACAGTGCCCTTGCCCGGGTACAGGTCATCGCTGACTTCCAGTTCGGGAGGGGTGCCGGGGAGGCGCTCTTCCCGGAGGGCTGCGAGGTCGTACTCTCACGGACCGGCAGGATCCGGCAGATCGCGCTCGGAAAGGAGCGGCTTGCCACGATCCGGGCACAGGACGGGCGGTTCACGCTCGGGATTGCCGGGGCGCTCCGGCTGATGCATGCCCTGACGGCACCGGCATACCGCGTCGTGGTGACCGATGAGGTTGCAGCATTCATCCGGGAGGGGAAGAATACGTTTGCAAAGCATGTCATCGCAGCAGACCCTGCAATCAGGGCCGGGGATGAGGTACTGGTCGTGACCGGAGAAGATGACCTCCTTGCCACGGGTTCTGCGGTCCTGTCTGGCGGGGAGATGTTGATCTTTAATTACGGTGTAGCGGTAAAAGTACGGCAGGGAAGGTGACAGAGCATGATGCCCGGAAATATCAATCCCAAGAAGATGAAGCAGATGATGAAGCAGCTCGGGATGCAGATGGAGCAGATCGAGGATGTCCAGAGTATCGTGATCTATACGCCGAAGGGCAACTATATCTTTGATGCCGCGGACGTGACTGCCATGACGATGCAGGGGGTCACGACCTACCAAATCGCCGGGGAGGCACGGTTCGAGGCTGCTGCTCCCGAGATCCCTGATGACGATGTGCAGCTGGTCGCCGGGCAGGCAGGGGTCTCTCCTGAAGCGGCGAGGGAGGCACTCGTCCTCTGCAGGGGCGATATTGCCGAGGCGATCCTGAAGGTCTCGAAATGATCGGTGCCGGGCAGCGGATCCTCCTCGTTGGGGAAGGGAGAAAGTACTTCCTGAAAGCCGGTGCCGGCACGTTCTCAACCGACCGGGGGAAGATCAACCTCGATGAGGCTGTCGGAGCGACACCAGGCGATATCCTGCGGTCCCATACAGGTTGCGAATTTACCCTCATCATTCCGAAAGCCCCCGATTTTTTCGAGTACGCAAAACGGAGCGGTGCCCCGATGCTGCCGCGGGATATAGGGTTCGTCATAGCGCTGACCGGCATGAACCGGAACGATCGGGTGCTTGATGCCGGGACAGGGTCGGGGATCGCTGCGATCTACTTCGGCGGTATCGCAGACCATGTGACGACCTGCGAGATCCGGCCTGATTTTGCCCGGCTAGCGGAGGAAAATGTCCGGGACGCGGGTCTTCCCAATGTGGAGGTGCGTGCAGCGGACCTGCTGGATGTGCAGGGGACCTGCGATATCGTCCATCTCGACATGCTGATTGGGCCCGAGCATGTCCGCCATGCCCATTCGCTCCTCGTGCCGGGGGGTTACCTGGCCTGTTACACCCCGTTCCTCGAGTATCTCTTCGGGGTGATGGACGAAGCGGAACGGCTCTTTTCCGAGGTGAAAGCGGTGGAATGCATCGAGCGCGAGATGACCCGTTCAAAGCGGGGGACCCGGCCTTCGACCCGGGTTGGTCATTCCGGGTACCTGACGATTGCACGGAAGTGACGTTTTTCCCAGCCACCAACCCCACATGGCATGCCGGCGGCCTCCATAAGGGTCAGAAGAGAGAGAGATTGAACTCACTCAGCCCATCCTATACATTTATATACGACCATTGGGATACCTGAGGCACTGTATACATCAGAGGATGGATAAAAATGAAATTGATGAACAGTATTACGCCGGTTTTCTTCCTTGCCCTGTTCCTGGCATCGCTGGCGGTCATACCCGCCTACTGCAACAGGGCAGAGGCGGGGGGCGGCGTCATCATGACCTCGGGAAGCGTCTCGAGCTCCACCAGCGCCCGGTTCATCACATCCGGTGATTCGGGTGTCGAGCTGAACCACAATATCCGTGTGACCGATACGGTCGGCAAGGCAACAGCATACATGAACATCCTCTCCATGGAGGGGCGGGGGACCGACGGCCAGCCGTACGAGGTGGTTTCCTTCCGGGAGTCCACAACGGTCCAGGGACTGATCAGCCTCTTTGAAAAGAGACTGCACTACGAATCCAGCCTGACAGGGAATACCATTTAAATTCCTATCTCAATTTTTCATTCCCCCGGATTTTTCCCCTGACCCTGATCGTTTATTCCTCTTCAGTGTTTCGAGTGGGTACGCCAGATTGGGTTATTCCACATTTGAGGTGAACCATTTTCACAAAGGGAGACCTTCAGCCCGATACGTCCTTAGGCGCGATTCGAGGAGGCGTCGCGCCGACCCCCGTCAGGGGGGAAGAATTCTCCTCATGCGGGGGTTTGGGGGCGGCAGCCCACGTTCAGCATGATGCTCCGAAGATAATGGTACCCATTTGATCTGGCGAAGAGTCTCTTTTATTGGAACCCCGTAACACCGACATTTGCTGGTTTACGCAACCGTGACATCGTCCCGGAATTGCAGGTGAAGGATACAGAAGATACTGGTTTCTGGTGTATCGCTGGTGCCTGACTGGTTATTGCACATTCAATGCAAATTTGTTCAACACCAGTACCAGATACGAGGAATACTGAAAATCTGGTTGGATAAGAGAACGGGTGAGAATGAGAAGCCAACACCGGGGGAAGTACAGGAAGTACTAGAAGAACAGGTGGATCGTGGAAGGTGAAACCATACTGCCCGGGAGGTAAATACCCCGGACGGCTACCAGATTGAAGATCATCCGGCAGCGGTTTCCAGGCATACTACTTCTAGGGTACACCTATGCGTGCATCCCATGTGATTGGAAGGCTGCAGAACAAGAGAGAATTATTCGTTATTCATTATATCCGGCCCGAAATGTTGTACAAATCGCTTTATCCGCCCTTATTTGTAGAAAATGTGTGAGTATTACGTGGTGGATCGAAACTCCTTTCCCCTGCCGTGATTCCAGGGATTGAACTCTTTTATTGAATGATTGAACCAGCCGATTAAGGAATATTCATATAGTCCCAATTCCAAGATTTGAGTTGATGCTGAGAGTATCAGCATGAAATGTAGGAGGAAT
>DUGL01000060.1 GCA_013331415.1 Methanoregulaceae archaeon
CCGATCAGGGCATTCCCGCCGATCTCCCGCTGGAGCTGCACCAGGCAGGCTATTGCTTCGTGCGCTTCTGTACTGTCAGGGTAAAAGAACGTCGAACCGTGGTCCCCTTCGATGACGGTGATCGTCCCGCCGTCACACAGGAGCGGCCTGAGGCGCTGCAATGCCAGCCCGGGATCGGCAAGGTGCTCAAGGACAAAACAGAGGAAGATATGGTCGAAACTCTGGTCTGCGAACGGGAGGTCGAAGAGGTCACCGGTACGGAACGTGACCGTGGTGATCCCTTCCCGGCGCACCCGCTCCTCCGCCCTCCTGACCGATTCGGGAGAGATATCGACCGAGGTGATCTGTGCCCCGGGACTGTTCCGTGCAAGGATGACGGTCTGGGCACCGATCCCGCAGCCGGCTTCGAGCACCCGGGATCCCGCCGGGAATGCGGTGTCATGGTGGAGGAGTCCGGTCAGTGTCCGGGCCTGGTCCGAGAGGCGCTCCATCTCGACAGCTGAATACCCATGAACATAGGATGGGGATTGCAGGGGGGGTGCGGGAACCATAGCTGTACTCATTTTTTCTGATGGACCAATAAAACAACCCCGCCGGGAGAGCCCGGGGAGTCCCGATCACCGGGAACCACCGGCCCTGAACAACCGTTCAGTTTAAGTCCCGCCATAGCCGAACTATCGGTCATGAAGCAGGCATACCTCACCCTTTTCCTCAGTATCCTCGTCCTGTCCCTCCTCCTTGCGGCAGGGTGTACCGATAGGGAACCCGCATCCGTTCCCGCAACCCCGACACCACCCGGACCGACGGGAACGGCTGCACCCCCGGCCGTCGGGTACCCGGAAACCTCGCAGGATATCAGGGACTACGTCGACCATGCCGCGGTATGGGCGATAGAGCACGGCAGGGACGAAGCCATCGCAGCGTTCGGGAACGCCACCGGGCCGTTCGTGACCGGGGACGTCTACGTCTACGCGCTCGACTACGAGGGCATAGCGCTCGCCCTGCCCTTCCAGCCCGCGATGGTAGGGACGGACTTCACGCCGCTCCTGGACGCATCCGGCAAACCGTACACCGCAGTCGAGATCCAGCTCGTGAAGAGCGGTGGCGGGTACATCCTGTACCACTACCCGTACCCGGCAGATGACCAGCCGAGCATGCAGAAGCTCAGCTACGTCCGCCCGGTCGACGACACCTACTGGATCGGCGCCGGTATCTACACGAGCGAGGACCGCCTCATCGACCCAGCCCTCCGGCAGTTTTTGGCCGACGCGAAGGCCTACGCAGTGGCCAACGGGAGGGAGAAAGCCCTTGCCGCGTTCAACAACCTGAGCGGCCCGTTTATCGACGGGGAGCTCTATGTCTTTGCCTACGACTACGAGGGAACCGTCCTCTCCTGGCCGCACCGTCCCGACCAGATCGGTGTGAACCGGTACAATGTAACCGACCCGATGGGTATCTTCCACATCCAGTCGTTCATCACCACGGCGAAACGTGGCGGGGGGGTGGTCGACTACTACACGACGAATCCGTTCACCAACGCGACCGACCTCAAGGTGAGCTGGGTGACCGATGTCGACGGGACCTGGCTGATCGGTGCCGGCCGGTACATCGTACCCGGACCCCTGGTCCTCCGTGCGTGATACAGGCACTCCCGGCTGTGCAGCGTGAGAGGATGGAGGAACGGTCGGTGCAGGATGCAACCATCCTGCTCCACCGTTTCCCATCATGGCAGGGGTACACTCCTCGTGAACAGGGGAGACAGGAGGAAAAACTCCGGATGAAACCCCGTCCCATCGCGCAGGACCTGGAGCCACGATTCCCCACGGGGACAAACCGTGCCCGTCATGAGCTGCATCTTCGCGCACGAAAGCAGCCACGATTATCCGCACCGACCAGCAGGGACGGGTGACGGGATCGATTCCGTTCCTGAGGTGATTGCAGCCCGGGACGACTCCCTGTTCCTGGTCATGCAAGAAGGAGTCCCTTCCCGGGGAACGTCATCCTGCGCCCCGGGGCAGGGTTCTTCCCGGTGCCAACCTTTTTCCCGCGTCATGGATACCCCTCTCTGAGCACCATGACAGATGCACCCGGCCCTGAACCGGTCTCTCCCCTCTGCCGGGTCTGCGCCCATCTCCATCGCGGGGCAGGATCCCCTGCCTGTGACGCATTCCCCGGAGGAATCCCGGACGCTATCCGTGCAGGGGAACGCCATGTCGATCCGTACCCTGGGGATGGCGGGATAGTGTTTCGGAAAACGTCCGGCGAAGCTTCGTTTTTTATCGCGGAGGCACAGCCGGGAATCCTGTTCCGGGTGACCGCTGCCGGGTCCTATGAGCGCTATGTCCCGATCCTCGACCTCTGGGACCTGGACAACCGGTTCATCGGGTATGTCCTCTCCGTTCCCTTCCCCTTCCGGCCGGTCGATGCATCTGACGCGGAGGCGTTCATGGAGTCCTCCCGGGAATGCCTGGATGCCATGAACCCCTGCATGCGGGAGGTCAGGCGGATGATGTATCTCCAGACCCGGGAGCACGAGGTGCC
>DUGL01000068.1:0-9772 GCA_013331415.1 Methanoregulaceae archaeon
ATCCAGGCAAGGTATGCAAGGAGGAATGAACCTGCGACGCTCCCCCAGTAGAATGAACCCGCTTCAGCGATGATACCCTGGGTCTCGAGAAGTATACCGAGTGCCGCACCCCCGAAGCAGAGAGCTGGGATAGCGATCGAAATATACAGCTCACGACGGGTCAGAATTCTTTTCCGGGTTTCTTCAGCCATGGTCACGAATTTCCGGCAGGAGAGTATGAGTGATTCCCATAAATTAGTTTCAATCCGTTTGGGGGTGCCCTCCCCCTCCCGCAATACGGTTAAAACCGATCGGGTGAAACACACACGTATGAAGGTGTGTATCATGTGCGGAGGAGAGGGCACCCGGCTGCGCCCCCTCACCTTTGAGCGGCCGAAACCCTGCATACCGATTGTGAACCGCCCGTCTATCCAGCACCTCGTCTCCCACCTCTCGAACCTGGGCTTTACCGATGTGGTGGTCACGCTCGGGTACATGGGACGTGCGATCGAGGAGGCACTCGGTGACGGGTCGCTCTTTGGCGTTGATATCACCTATGTCCATGAAGAGACAAAGCTCGGCACCGCAGGAAGCGTGTACAATGCTCGTGAATATCTTGACGGGCAGGATTTCCTGGTGGTGGGCGGTGACCACGTAACCGACATCAACCTCCTCGATCTCTACCGGGTTCATATCCGTGAGCACCCGATCATCTCGATCGGGCTCATCAGCATCGATGAACCATCTGATTACGGGATCGCCGAGATCGATGTGAACTACCAGATCAAGCGGTTCAGAGAAAAACCCGGACCTGGAGAGATCTTCTCAAACCTTGCGAGCACCGGGATCTATGTCTGCTCTCCGGAAATCTTCTCGTACATACCGGAAGGCACGAAGTTTGACTTTGCCCGTGATCTCTTCCCGCTCCTCATGGGGAAGGGGTATGTGCTGAAGGGCTGGCTTGCGCGGGGGAACTGGACCGATGTGGGAAGCCCCGCATCGCTCCGGCAGGCAGAACGGTGGAAACTCAATGATATCCCGTATACGAGCATCAGCGGGGATGTCTCTATCCGTGGCGGGCAGATCCTCGGGCCGGTCATGCTTGGCGATTCCATCACGATAGGCAGGAACTGCCATATCATCGGCCCTGCTGCGATCGGGGCCGGGACAACCATCGGTGACGATGTCCTGATCGGACCGTATACCAGTATCGGTGAGCACTGCCGAATCAGGGAACAGGCAAAAATCTTCTCTGCCTCTCTCTATAACCATGTCACCATCGGGAAAAATACCACGGTGAGCGGGAGCATCATCGACAACGATACCGTTATCGGGGACGACTGCAGCCTTGAGCACGATACGGTTATCGGCCCCCGCGTCATCATCGGCAGCCGGTCGGTGGTTCACTCGAAAACGAGGATCTGGCCTGAGGTGGAGGTCGCTCCCGACAGTGTTGTCCAGGAGCATCTCCTCAATGAAAAGTTTGATGTCCGGTACGAAGGGTCCTGACCTCTCCGGGAAAACTCCATGATTCCCTGCGGGAGACCTGCACACGAAATGAAACGCAGATGAGTCCGGGAGGGCACATGCCCCCCTTATGAAAACACTCATGACGCGCCTCGCACCAGGCCCGACGCATGAAAATGCCCAGAGGCGTTTTCATAGGAAACCGCGGATGCGGTTTTCATGCCAACCGCCTGTGACTGTCGTGCGGTCGAGCATAGAGTATGAAAATCACGAAGTGATTTTCATTAAAACCACCTATGAACTCCGTTCAGAATTTCGGGCATATATTATGGAAATGCCTCAGGCATTCTCAGACTAATCCGGAGTTATGCCCGCCGAACCAGGCGATGGGTGATGGCGACGAGAGGGTGGCGGGCATAATCGAGGACCTGGATATCATCGAGGTTTTTGAGTTTCAGTGCTCGTGCAGTCCGCTCCATGCCAAGTTCCAGATCCTCGTTCACCTCAATTACATAGGCATCCAGCGCCTTGATTCCGAGCCGTTTTGCGGCGATTGCCCGGTGATGGCCATCGACAAGGATCAGCTTCCCCGGCCGGCGGATCACGATGAGGGGCTCAGCGAGCCCTTTCCTGATCTCGTACATCCTCCCTTCAAGTTCGTCTTCGTAGATCTTTGACTGGGTTGGGATGAGCTGGTCGATGGGGACCACCTCGCGCTTCAGCTCAGGGTTGATGCCATGCAGTTTGTTTAACGTAGTGATGAAATTGAATACCTTTTCAGGGGATACATGCTCGATCTGGGACCTGATAACATCGGTGTTCGAGATGATCCCAAGCAGCTTGTTCCCATGGTCGACGACCGGTAACTTCTGGATGCCGGACCTGAAGATAACCCGGGCCGCGTCATTAATGCTCATATCAGGGTCGGCAACGATCAGGTGCCGGGACATCAGTTTTTCCACGGGGGTGTCCGGCTGGATGAAGAGCAGATCCCGGGCAGCGATATAGCCCACCACCTCGTTGTTGTTCACAACGGGAAATCCGTCATGGCCGGTAAGGCGGATCTTCTCCATGACCTCGCGGCTGGTCGCATGGACATCGATGGTGATGACGTCATAGGTCATGTAGTCCCTGACCTTCTTCTTCTCCATTGTCCTACCTGTTCCTGCTCTGATCACTTCAAAGCATCGGAAAAAGAGAATTGGGGCTCTTATTCAATTTTTATCACGGAGCCGCGTTCGGTCGTGCTCTTTTTGAACCGTATCTCGAGCACCCCGTTTTTAAAAGATGCTGAAGCATCCGCATCAGAGACCGGGTGGGGAAGCGAGACAATTCGGCGCATGGACCCCTCCATCCGCTCCCGCATGTAGTATCCCTCCTCCTTCTCCTCCTTCTCGGTTTTCCGCTCCGTCCGTATCTCAAGCATTTCCGGGTTGACGAGGGAGACCATCACTTCGTCCTTCCCGATACCCGGGAGGTCTGCGATGACAATCACCTCGTTGTCGTGCTCCCTGACATCCACGCGGAACTCGCCCCTGATTGCCGGCATCATGCGGTCAGTGATCCCTCCGGCAGGAAGGAGGCGGCCCGAGGGGCCCCAGAACCGGTTCTCCATCTCGCTCATCAGCTCGTCGAGGTCACGCCATGACCATCCAAACGGGTACCTTCTCCGGTATACCATCTTCTCTACCTCCGTTATCCACCGGTTACCCTGGTGGACTATCTTTACGTTAAGGATTATACTATAAAATAATATCTCTCTCTGCAGGTGCAGGGATGGAATGTTTATGTTCAATGGACACGATGTACTTCCTGATGAAATCGGATAAGAAAGGGAAAACCGATAAGAAAAAAAGCGGGGGAATGGACTGGAAAAAAGCAGCGCTGATCATCGTGGGCGTCCTGTTCGCGGTCACCATGATCGTCTCCTCCCTCGGTACAGGCTGGCTGGTCGGCTTGAAAGCGATACAGGCCGGGGACAGCGTTGTTGTCGAGTACACCTTGCGGGATTCCTACGGCAGGCCGGCGCTCACCGCGACTGAACGCACCTATACCACCGCGTACGAGAATAGCGAGCTGGTCTGGTATACCGGCCCCATCTCGCTCATAGCCGGTGGAACCACCGGAGAGGTGGTCGCGCCAGTCCCTGCGTTCAGGGATGATTATGGTGAAGCGGACTTCGCGCTGTTCGGGCAGGAACAGAACCAGATAGCGGCAGGTCTGCCCGGCATGAAGCAGGGGGAGACAAAGCGGATCACGTTGACTGATACAGACCAGTTCCGGCAGGATATCACGGGAGCGCAATTCGACGGGATGGGAGGCAACTTCTCGGTTGCCCGGATAGGAGACCAGTTCCCTCTCGCGTTCATGACCTCGATCGTGGAGGATAATGATGAGAATACAACAGTCAAATACGCAGTCCGGACCGCCTATGTTACCGGAAAGACTGATCAGAATATCTCAATCAGCTATGCGTACCCTGTTGCTGATATCAGCATTGTTCAATTCACCAGCAGCTGATAATCCCGGGGCGTACTTTTAATGCCCTGCAACCTCTTTTTTCTGTATATGCTTCAGGTCCTATCATTCTTCCAGGAAGGCTGCATGGCCTGCATGGAGCAGGAACCGATAACAAGGGAAGTTGCAGCTGCCCACGCCCTCCCGGTCGAGAGTATCAACCCCCTGAAAGAGAAGCAGTATATCGATCAGTACAAGCTCCGGGTGACCCCCACGATCCTTATCCTGAAAGACGGGAACGTTGTGGAACGATTCGAAGGGGTTGTACACCGGGAGCAGATGGAGGAAGCTGTCCGCAGGTACTTATAGGGGATAGCCATATATCCGGCGGATGGATCGTGCCACAGCCTTCTGGCCTTCCCTTCTCTGTGCATCGCCATCCCTGAGTTTCATGTGGGCAATGCGGAACCTCCGGTTCCCGACACGGTATACCTCTCCGACAACGAACGGTTCTTCCCCTGGTACCTTGAGGAGCAGCGGGATGGTTTTCCTGCCGTCATGGATTGAGACCCGGACGCCAACCACCTCGATCTTCCGGGTCCAGAGGGTGGTAATGTCTTTTGCCCGTGCTTTTCGCACTCGCTGCTGACCCCGCTCTATCGCACAGACCTCAACCCCGGTGTAATCATCACCGCAGGCGGCCACGTGGTGATCACCGATCTGGCAGGTTTCATCGGGCATGAACTCGATTGCGCCAATGCATGAGCTATCTTCTTCAGAGATGATGGCTTTCACCAGCATCGGTGATGGCTCTTTCGGGGTCGGGATCTGGTGGACGGATCCGCAGCCCATGCACCGGACGCGGGTCTGCCGGGACTGCGCAAGCACCGTATGCGCCTTCTGCCGCCTGCACTCCGGACAATACACGGATATCTCCATAGAAAACACGCCGGGATAAGTCTGCCTCCTCTGCTCATATTTGTATTGGCCTGTACGGGTGGCATTATGAGGCGTTGCATCCATCAGCTGATGACCGGGTGTGTGAAACAGTGAAGGTTACAGAGACGATCCGGTGCCATGGCCACCCTTCTATCACGTCCCGTCACCCGACCACCTTCGAGGTGACACGGGAAGAGCACCTCTCTCGCGCAGGTGACTGCATCATCGCGGTTGGCGCTGAAAAGGGCGCAGCGGACCTCTCACCTGCGTTCCGGGCAGCGCTTGCGAGAAACGATGCTGTCCTTTGCACGCGCCTCATCTGCGGTGACCAGGTGGCTGCAATCACCTCACAGGGAAGTGAAGGGATGCTCCTCTCTCACCCGACCGACCTGGTATGGCGGCGGAGCAGCTTTGTCTGCGGCCGGACCATCGGGATCTTCTCGGACAGGACGGCCCGGACCCTCCCGCGCCCTCTGATTGTACGTCTCAGGGAGGGCGACGATCTCAGGGTGGAGCTGACCGTCACGGCAGGGGAGTGACCTGGTCGTCCTGCCGGGCAGTCAGTCCCGTCCGAGCATGGATATTTTGAGCTCAGCCGATGCGAGCAGCTCCTCGCACTGCCTGATAATGACTGCACCGCGTTCATAGAGTGCGATGCTCTCATCGAGGCCGGTATCATTGTCCTCGATCTTCCGGATAATATCTTTCAATTCGCCTACCAGTTCCTCATACGTTTTTGCCATGAATAACCCTCTTCACCTGCACGTCGAGTTTCCCGTCTTTCATGCGGACAGAGAGCACGTCGCCCGGACATATCCCTGCTGTGCTCCGCTGTGCTCTCCCGTCTTTTTCTATGATCCCATAGCCCCGCTCAAGCAGGAGGAGCGGATTTCTCCCCGATATCTTCTCCTCCATTCCGGCAAGCACCAGTCGCTGGAATGTGATCGTATNNNNTCATCCTTCCCGGCGCAATCCGTTCACGGAAACCGCTGATATCACGGGAAGCACGGTCCATGTTCCCGATGAGGGAGGAGGCGAGCTTCTTCCGGAATTCATGGAGCGTTTCAGCGAGCACGGTCCGGTCCGGCACAACGAGCTCGGCTGCTGCCGAAGGAGTAGGTGCACGTACATCCGCAGCAAAGTCGGCGAGCGTGAAATCGACTTCGTGGCCTATCGCACTCACCACCGGAGTCCGGCACCCTGATATTGCGCGGACCACGTCTGGGTGATTGAAGGCAAAGAGGTCTTCAAAACTGCCGCCTCCCCTGCCGATAATGATCACATCGGTAAGCCCGTCAATCCGTGCAAGTGCAGCCGCTATCTCACGGTGGGCATTCTCACCCTGGACAGCGGTCGGGGAGAGCACAATCTCGCAGGGATAACGGCGTGCGATCACGTTTCTGATATCCTGGAGGACCGCCCCGGTCTGCGAGGTAACCACCCCAATCCGTACCGGAAAGCGGGGGAGCGGCCGCTTCTTATCAGCGGCAAAATGCCCCTCCTGTCCAAGTTCTTTTTTCCAGCGTTCGACCAGGAGATGTTTCTCTCCCTCACCTGCATGCCGGAGGTCACGGATGATGAACTGGTACTTTCCCTGTGGAGCATAGTGGGTGACCGAACCAAAAGCAAGGACATCCATGCCATCTCTGAACTCACCGCCGATGCGCATGGCATCGCCGCGCCAGATGACGCACTGGAGCACCGCATCACCGGATTTTGCCTGTTCGCCAAGCGAGAAGTACCGGTGTCCCGAGACATGCGGCCGGAAATTCGTTACCTCGCCCCGCACCCAGATATCCTGCAGGCGGGAATCGTCAAGGATTCCCGAGATGAGGGAAGAGATCTCCCGGATTGAGTAGATCTCAGCCCCGGTTCCCCCCGTATCCCTGGTGGTTTCCTGCTGGTATGTGGGCATCAACAACTATTATGGCGCCGGCGGGATATGAATTAGGATCATGGTGCGACTGGCCGCCTCGAGCATGTTCTTCCATGAATATCCGCTTGATGAGATCTTTGACCTGGTGGCCGGGGCAGGGCTTGATACCCTCGAGTTCTGGGTCGAGACTCCCCACTTCTGGATTCGCGGGCAGCCGGTTGCTGAACTTGTAGCCTGCATATCCCGTCATCCCGGGATGGTGCCCCTGAGTGTACATGCCCCTGTTCTCGATTTGAACCCCTGCTCCATCAACCCGAAGGTGGCTGCGATCTCGGTCGAGTATACCCTTGCCTCGATAACCCTGGCTGACCGTATTGGAGCAGCGGTCGTCACGGTCCACCCGGGCCGGCGCACGGCAAAACGGCCCCCAAGCGGAGCGGATTTCAGGAGGTTTGACCACTACCTCTCGCTGCTGGCCGAACGTGCACAGGGCACGCAGGCCAGGATAGCAATCGAGAACATGGAAGAGAAGGTGAACTCGCTCATCTGCACGCCGGAAACAGTCCGGGATGTCCTTGACCGTGAACCCTGGCTCTCGTTTACCCTTGATGTCTCCCATGCCATGGCGAAGTCGCTTGAAGCGGTTGCAACCTATATCGAGCTCTGCAGCGACCGCCTGGCCATGGTCCATTTAAGCCTGGCACAGGATGGCACCCTTCACCTCCCCGTTGACGCCAGTCCCGAGATAGCGGCCATTCTGAGATGGCTCTCTGATGCGGGGTTTGACGGGATCATCACGTTTGAGATAGAGGACCGCACCTTTGATCACGATCTCTCATCAGAGGAGAAGCTCCTCATCCTCTCCCGGCAGGCATCGTTTGTCCGCGACTGTCTTGGAGAAACGCTGGTTTTATAAAAAGAGAGCGCCATTACACTAATAGTCCCTTATCCATGAACCATAGAGCGTTAACGGCCGCATGGGCGGCGTGGACTCAATGATTGAGTATTTCCTGCTGATCCTGCTCTTTGTCCTCTGCCTCGTTTTCTCGGCATTCTTCTCAAGCTCTGAGGTCGCTTTTGTAGCCATAACCAGAGCAAAAGTCAGGACACTCTCGAACGAGGGAAAAAAAGGGTCAGAAACCCTCGCCACCCTCAAGGAAACACCGAACCGCTTTCTTATCGCCATCCTGATAGGGAACAATATTGTGAACGTTGCTGCTGCCTCCATTGCAACAGCGGTAACGATCAGCATCTTTGGCGATATCGGGGTCGGTATCGCGACGTTTGTGGTGGTGATCCTCCTCCTCTTCTTTGGGGAGATAGGCCCCAAGGTATACGCAACAAGGAACACCGAGAAGGTTGCCCTCCTGTTTGCCGGGCCGATCCTCTTTCTCACCAGGGTCCTCTCTCCCTTCATATGGGTTATAGAGAAGATTACCGGGAGGTTCGGGGCAGCTGGATCTCTCGGTGAACCCAGTGTTACCGAAGAGGAGATCAGGGAATGGATTGAGGTAGGGAAAGAAGATGGCACAATAGAGCAGGAAGAGCGGGAGATGCTCTACTCGGTCCTCGAGTTTGGTGACACCACGGCCCGCGAGATTATGACGCCCCGGGTTGATGCGGCACTGATCGAGGATACCCGGACTCTTGAAGAGGCGATGCAGATCTTCAATGAGACCGGCTTCTCGCGCCTCCCTGTCTACCATAGCACGGTCGATAATATCATCGGTATCCTGAATATCAAGGATGTCTTCTCGTCCTTTTTTCCGGGCAAACGCAATATCCCGATCAGGGAGCTTATGTATGACCCGTACTTTGTGCCCGAGACAAAGAAGATTGATGAGCTCCTCAAGGAGCTCCAACTCCGGAAGGTGCAGATTGCGATTGTGCTCGATGAATACGGGAGTTTTTCCGGGATACTCACGGTCGAGGATATCCTGGAAGAACTGGTCGGGGACATCCTTGACGAGTTCGACCGCGAGGAGCCTGAAATCCAGAAGATTGGTGATGATCTCTTCCTTGTGGATGCCAAAGTCTGGGTCGATGACCTCAACGACGAGCTGGACATCGATCTCCCGGTCCACGAATCATATGAAACCATAGGGGGACTGCTCATCGAACGGCTCGGCCATATCCCGCATCCGGGAGAGAGCGTTCATCTCCCTGAGAGCCATGTGACGCTGGTGGTCATGCAGATGCTCTCCCGTCGCATCGTCAAGATCAAGCTCATTCTGCATACCCCGCATGAGGGACAGGATAACCGGGAATCGTGAACGGGATGAAACGTATTGCTGTGCTCGCATCGGGACGGGGATCCAATTTCCAGGCTGTCATCGATGCAGTTGGCCGGGGAGAAGTGCCTGCTGTCTGCTCGGCGCTCATCACCGACAATCCCCGTGCATACGCGATAGATCGGGCAGAAAAGGCAGGGATACCGGTATTCATCGTTGATTACGATGCCAGTGCCTCCAAGGAGGAGTACGAGCAGGCATTGTCTGAGGTGATGCGGGCGGTTGCTGCGGACGGTTACATCCTGGCCGGGTACATGCGGATCCTCGGTACAGGGATCGTGCGGGAATTCAGGGGAAGGATCATCAACATCCACCCTGCCCTGCTCCCTGCCTTTCCCGGTCTCCATGCACAGCGGCAGGCGCTTGCCTGCGGGGTTAAAGTAGCCGGATGCACAGTGCACTTCGTCGATGAAGGGATGGATTCGGGCCCGATTATCGTCCAGGCCTGCGTGCGGGTCCGGCAAGGTGATACGGAGGAGATGCTTGCAGCGCGCATCCTCGAATCCGAGCACCGCTGCCTCCCGGCAGCTATCCGCCTCTTCTGTGAGGATCGCCTCCGGATCGAGGGGAGACTCGTCAGGATCCTCCCCCGGACCGGGGAATCCGGGAGCACCAACCGTGCGTGAGCAGGGGTCCGGGTGATCACCACTATATCCCCTGGCAGCACACTACTGGAAGACACCCGCAGAACCAGGTTCAGAAAAAATCACATGATCCCGTATCAGGACACATGCATACGATTCATGAAAACGGCGGAGCCGTT
>DUGL01000068.1:9818-12343 GCA_013331415.1 Methanoregulaceae archaeon
AAAAGGATTCCCCTCATGCGCTCCCCTCCCCCTAAGTCAAAGAAGATAGCCCGGGAGAGGATTTTTGTCCTCTTCCAGAGGGCACGCGAGTTCTTTCCCGAAGATCCTCTGATCAGTGACCGGTGTGTCGCGCTTGCCCGGCGGATATCGATGAGGCACCGGGTCAGGATCGAGCGGGAATTCAGGCGGCAGTTCTGCCGGCACTGTCACCGGTACCTCGTCGCCGGGCAGAATCTCCGGGTGCGGACAGGACGCGGAAAGGTGACGATGACCTGCCTCTCCTGCGGGAGACAGATGCGGGTTCCCCTGGGGGCGAGACATGAACACAGACCCTGATAACCATGCGATGCAGGACCTCAGGCCGACGGTGTGGATCGGTAAGCAGGGATGTACTGACCATCTTATTGAGGAGATTGTCCAGCAGCTTACGAAAAGGAAGGCTGTGAAGGTAAAATGGCTCCAGAATACCGAGGTTGATCCCCGGGATATTGCACTCCGGGCACGCGCGGAACTCGTGGAAGTGCGCGGAAGGACCATGGTTCTTGCACGGCAGAAAAAGAGGTGAGGTTCCGGCTCTTCCTGCCAGGATCTCTGCCATTCCGGTGACGGGATATAGGCAGGGTGAGCAGATAGCAGGAAGGTTGTCTCTGCATGCGGCGGTATACCTGCTCGAAATATATAAGAGTATTATGAACCAATATGTAAAGACTGTTAAATAAATTTGGTGACAGTGAGGATTCCAGGATGACAACGGTATACGATGTTCCGGCTGATCGCTTTATTCAGACCCTTGCAGGGGAACTGAAGAAGAAGCCGGAGATCAAACCCCCTGAGTGGGCCCTTTTTGCAAAGACCGGGGCTCACAAGGAGATGCCCCCGGAGGACCCCGAATGGTGGTTTGTCCGGGTCGCCTCCATCATGCGCCGGGTCTACATTGACGGCCCAATCGGCGTTGAACGGATGAGGACATTTTACGGCGGCGGGAAAAACCGCGGCTCACGGCCGACCAGGTTCCGGAAGGGAAGCGGGTCGATCCTCCGGAAGTCGCTCCAGCAGCTCGAGTCAGCAGGGTATATTATCCATGACAAGACCGGGCGCCGGATCTCGCCGCAAGGGATGTCCTTCATGGACAACCTGGCCCGGAGCCTGGTAACCCAGGCAGAAACGGCTGCATAACCCGGAGGGGATGCGGATGGGAGACGACGAGCTTGCTGACCTGCGAAGGAAGCGCATGGCCCAGATGCAGCAGCATTCAGTAGACCAGCAGATGATGCAGGAGGATCTTGAGCGGCAGAAGCAGGCCGAAGCCCAGATTCACCACCTGCTCCTGCAGATCCTTGAACCTGAAGCACGTGAACGGCTCAACGCCATCAGGCTCACCCGGCCTGAGTTTGCCCGGGCAGTGGAGCAGCAGCTGGTCCTCCTCGCCCAGAGCGGTCGTCTCAAGCAGAAGATTACCGATGCACAGCTGAAAGCACTGCTGCTGCAGATCCAACCGGCAAAGCGGGAATTCAACATACGAAGGAAAGGATGAAGGCAGGGGTGCTCTTCTCCGGGGGAAAAGACAGTGCCCTTGCGGCACTGCTCCTCTCCCGCGACTATGATGTCGAGCTGAACACCGTTGTCTTCACTGCAGAAGACGATCCCGGAACCGTCCGGGATGCTGCCCGGATGGTCGGTCTGCCATGGGTGCAGAGAACGTTTGATGCTGAATTCCTCGAACAGGTCGTTGATATGGTCATTGAATGCAGGTACCCGAATGAGGCGATACAGGCGGTTCATCGCCAGGCACTCGAACAGCTCTGCTGCTCCTATCGCGTGGTGGCAGATGGCACCCGTATGGATGACCGCGTCCCCCTTCTCTCGCGAAACGAGGTACAGAGCCTCCAGGATCGTACCGGGTGCTCGTATGTGCGTCCGCTCCTCGGATACGGGTACAGAGAAGTGGACCGGCTGGCAAACCGCCACTTCATCATTGCACGCGGGCAGACAGGTACGATCGAAAATGGTGATTATGAGCGCGGGATCAGGAACGGGATCCGGATGAGAGGTCATGATCCGGCGGTATTTTTTCCGCAGGACCACCAGCAGTCTTTGGTCCTCTCGCGCAGGAGCTCCAGAACAGAGGAGGAATTGGTATGAGTAAATCCACAAAAGGCTACAAGATACGACTCGCAAAGGCATGCGAACAGAACAGGAGAGTCCCGCAGTGGGTGATACTGCGCACCAAGCGTGGCGTTGTCTCCCACCCACGGCGCCGGAACTGGCGGCGGAGCACCCTGAAGGTGTGATACCATGGCGGAAAAGACACAGGAACAGATATACATCATCCCTCTCCGCGATGCACGGCGTGCACCGCGGTGGAAGAGGAGCCATACGGCGATAAAGGATATCCGGAAGTATCTCGGCAGGCACCTGAAAAGCACCGATGTGAAGCTTGACAGGAGCATCAACGAGAAGATCTGGGACCGTGGTGCAGAGAACCCCCCGTCCCGGGTGCGGGTCCGCGCCATGAAGTTTGACGA
>DUGL01000095.1 GCA_013331415.1 Methanoregulaceae archaeon
CCCCCGCCCGCTTCTGCCGTCTCTGCCAGCGCCCGGATGTTCTCCATACCATAGGGATCCCGCCGCCCGATCAGGTTCGTCCCGATCAGCTCCGGGAGGTACGGGTGTGCGACCAGGGTGCCGTCGTACTGGTATGCGTACAGGTAGTGCCCGGAGGAATCGATGAACGGCCCGGCCCGGTCCGATATCGCTGCCCGGGCGGCATCCGGCCCCTCTGCCCGGGCATACGCTGTCCCTGCATGGACGAGGTCCACCATCATCCGGACCGGCGCCGGGTACTCCCCCTCTCCCGGCCCCGCGAGATCCGCGAGGGGCATCCCTGACCCGATCCACCAGCCTTCACCGGCGGGGGCGACGTACCCGATCTTCGGCTCGTACGTCTCCCGTGCTTTCTCATCGATTCCGCTCTCGCCTGCCCGCGGGTACAGGTACGCGACGTATCCGCCTCCCTCCGCAGCCGAATCCCGCCCGATACGGATCACCGGGAGGCCGCGGATATCGGTCCAGCCGCTCCGGTTGGTGCCGACGCTGGCCTGTTCGTAGGGATGGGCGAGGAGGATCATGTCCGTGTCATAGGCATAGATATACCAGCCGTCACGGGTGAAGCGGCCATCGGTCTTCTGGAATTCGCTGAGTGCCGCTTCTTTTCCGATGGATTCAGCGTAGGATCTTGCATCCTCCACGAAGGCCCTGATCGTCCCTGGTGACGGGGTATCATCCTCTGCGGGACTGACGCACCCGGCAGACAGGAGGAGGACCAGGCAGAGACCGGCAACACACCCCGGGAGCCATCGGTTCATAGGCAAACGTGCGATGGCGGGAGAGAAAAAACCTGGTCATGTGCATGAGTGACCGGCACCGCCTCCCTGGCGCGTGTCGGGATATGCCCTGGTATGCTGCGTGGGGAACGCAGGAGTTCCGGTGATGGCCTGTCATCTTCTGGAGGGCTGGGTTAACCGCCTTTCGCGAGGGACCCTGCCAGGCAATACCCAGCTGGAACCATCGGGGTAGCGATACCTCCTCGGGAAAACCGGATCCCCCGCACAGGTATCGTCTGCATACCCCTCCGTGCCCATCGGGGGTGCCGATCAGTCGTCATCCCAGGGGTAGATGATACCGAGAGCGAGGAGCTCATCCTCCCCATCCTCCTCCTCCTCTTCCCGCCGTTTCCTCCTCTTTTTTTTTCCCTTCTCCTCTTCGGGAGGACCCATACTCCAGCATGGCTGGACGAAGAGAAATCCTTTCCGGGCGCCAGGTCTGCCGGCGAGGGGACCCGCATCAGCGAGGTCTATGGCCGGCCCCTCCTGTCCTGCCCGGGCATCGGTGATGGTCGCAGTACTGCCCCCCCGGGCAGCAGCGTATATCGGGAGTATCGCCCGGATGCGCTGATACCTTAAAGAGTAATGTGACCAGGGTATCGCCCCGGGATGCCGCATGTGCCTGACGAACAGCTCCGGCACCGGGCACCCCAAACTCCGGGAAGGGATACCGGGCAACGGGGTCCCCCGTTGTGACAGCTGGGATGGGGAGAGCGATCAGGTTCCCGTGGCTTGAGGTCCTGATCGATGAACCCGCAACCTTTAAGGTATCCCAGCATGAGCCGGATACTGCACGAAAGAGGAAGAGCAATGTCATCACACCTGATGGAGTACTTCAACAAGCAGCCGAGATTAGGGATACTCAGCACCGCGAGCAGGGATGGGAACGTCGATTCCGCGGTATTCGGCTCTCCCCGCATGACCGATGAGAAGACCGTGGTCATGGGCCTGGGGAAGAACCGGAGCCTCGCACACCTGGGAGAGAACCCGCACGCGGTCTACCTGATCGTGGAGCCCGGGGCAACGATCATGGACTGGAAGGGGATCCGGGTCTACCTGAAGCTCCAGAACCTCGCGACCTCGGGCCCGGTTCTTGAAGCGTACAAGGAAGCGCTCGCGAAAGTCGCCGGGAAGGAAGCAGCAGCCATGATCCATGCGACCGCGAGCTTCACGGTCACCGAGGTCCGGCCGATCGTTGATATGGGCCAGGGCTGGGAGAAGTCTGTCTGATCCTCCCTGTTTTTGACCGTAAAACGGGGGTGTCTCCCCCGGGAGAACCCGGAAGGTCTCCTCCCCCGTATCACCGTGTGGCTGGGGGATATCGTACAGGCTCTTACCGTCAGGCCCGTTTCTTCCTCTGTATGGCAGTCCTCTTTTTCACAGATCCGGGAGGTTCCCTGTCCGCGAGGTCTGCACGGAGCCTCGCGATCTCTTCCCGGTCAGTATCAATCGTGTAGAGCGAGGTACCGTAGCAGGGTTTCCGGAATGGCATCAGGATCCTGCCCGTATCTTCGTCAACCCCGATGAGCATCGGGGCACTGAGCAGGACCGGGACCTCGCGGAAGATATACCCGGGCTCGATCCAGTAGTATTCCTGGCAGACCTTCCTGACCCGGTTGTTGGCACGGCGGGGCGTGACGTTCTTCAGGAGTTCCGCTGACCAGAGCTGGTTGAAGCAGGGCCCCTCAGGCATCAGGGGAGAGGTGGCAGTCCTGCAGGAAAAAGGTTTGGCACGGGCAAAGACGAGCTCGAGGAAGGAGTCTCTTCGCGGCAATCCTTGACTGCCGGCTTCTTCCCGGGTACAGTCATCCCCCCCATCGTTTTGGATGACTCCCCCCGGTTCACGGCAGTGCGGGGCACCCCCAGCGGTCCCCCGTTATCGTTTTGGATGACCTCCCCGGTTCACGGCAGTGCGGGGCTGCATCAGCTGTCCTTTCCTGCAATACCCGGTGGTATCGGAGAGATCTCCTTAAGGGTGATCACGGGCAGGTGAACCTGGTCACTATCCTCGTGTACCTGTCGGCGAAAATTTCCTTGATCGCCGGGATGAGGGGCAGGGTGCTCAGATCTTCCCGGTGAACCGGTATCCTCCCTTCGGCACCCGTATCTCGAACCTTGCGCCGCTACCAAAGACCCCGGTCTCCCGGATGGTGATCCCGGTGATCTCGAGGATCTCCCGGGAGAGGAAGAGTCCCATCCCTTCCTTCCCGGCAGCACTCCGCTGGAATACGGTCTCCTTCCGGTCATCCGGGATCCCAATCCCGTTGTCGGCAAAGATGAGGGTGAGGCTGGCATCGGTCTTCTCGTAGGTGAGCGAGATCGCAGTAGTGTTCTGCCCGTGATCGATCACGTTCTTTGCGAGGTTGAAAAAGACCTTCTCGAGCAGCGGGTCTGCAAAGATATGCAGGTTGTCAACCGCGATCTCGCGGGTGAGGGTGCCGGGGTCGAGGTGCGAGATGGCGAACAGGAACACCTGGTGCACATCCTGCCAGGTCGGGGGATAGATCCCCAGGCTCTGGTAATCCCGGGTAAACCGGAGGGAATCCTCGATCCGCCGGACAAACGATGCCTGGGAATCCAGGTACGCCCGGATCTGTGAATCGGACTGCTTCTCCCTCTCCAGTTCAAGGTACCCTGAAAGGCAGAATACCGTATTCTGGATATCATTGAACGTGATGAAATCCAGCATGTTCAGCTTCTTGGTCGCCTGCTGCAACGCCTCTTCCGCCCTTTTTCGTTCGGTGACATCCTGGCAGACGGTCAGGACCATGGCGCCGTCATCGGGACGCCCGACAGCCCGGGCCGAGACATCGAGCCAGAGGAGGCTCCCGTCGCGACGCCGTGCCCTGATATGTGCCTGGTGGACCTGCCAGGGGGTGAGCAGGCAGGAGTCCACCACTTCAGCGAGAGCGGAGCGATCCGAAGAATGGACGATCACTTCAAATGACAGGCCCTCGAGCTCATCACTCATGTATCCCAGCTTCCCTGCCCCGAACTGGTTGACCGAGCGGATCGTTCTATCCGGGGAGAGGGTGAAGAACATGGCAGGGTTGTCGCGGTAGAGCACCCGGAACCGCTCTTCACTGGCGCGGAGTGCCCGTGCGACTTCTCCCCGCCGGGAAATCTCGGCGGTCAGCTGTTCATTGGTCTGCTGATACGCGATCGTCCGCTCCTCGACCTGGCGCTCGAGATTCACCTGTGCCTGGTGCAGCGCATCCTCTGCTGCCTTCCGCCGGGTGATGTCCACGACAGAGCATATGACTACCTTGTCGGGGGAGAGTGATGCCGTGATCATGACCTGGACGGGTGACTGGTCCTTCTTCCGGAAAGCAGCTGTCATGTCCGTGACCCGATGCTCGCGGGCAAGTCCGGCCGTGAATACCTCGAGCTCACCCTCATCCGACCAGAGCCAGGAGAAGCGCTGGTTTTTAAGGTCAGCTTCCGTGAAACCAAGGATCCGGGTTGCCTGCGGGTTGATCGCGATGACCTTCCCGGAATCATGCTCGAAGGTCAGGATGCCGGCCTGCGAATGCTCGAAGATGGCATGGTACTGGCGTTCATGCCGGAGCTGGGATGCAAACGAGGAGATGACGATGCCGATAGAGACAAAAATGTAGAACCAGGCGATGCTCGTCGCATAGAAACGGATGTCGGCCGGCCCGTAGAGGGAGACGAGCCCGAGAAACAGCCAGCCGAGGATAATGGTGCAGTAGACTGAGTACCGGGGATAGAAGCAGGCGATCAGGATGATGGGCAGGAGGTAGAAGTAGGGGTAGATATCAAAGATCCCCGCCTTCAGGGAGAAGATGGAGACGAGGACGATGATGAGGACCATCACGGCCACGAGCCCTGTCCAGAGGAGATGCTCCCGCGATACCTCTTTCACAGGGATTCTCTCCGGTGGTGGTGCAGTGCCGATCCTGCACGGGGAGAACGGGTCCAGCTGGCAGCTCCCGCTGAGGTCAGGGAGAGCTCACCTGCTCTTCCCTCCCGGATCCACAGAGATTTATCTCCCGGGTGTCCCGCTAAAGGTTGTACGAATCTCGTCGTTGCCACCTTCCCCATGCGACAGGATGCCCACACTATGGGTTGCACCTTCCCTGCATCCTGCCGGATAATCATCGAGTATTCTGTAGAGGTACTTGCTACTGTACTGTGACAATGTATATTAATAATCATGATGAATTTTCGCGAAGCTGATGAATGGACGTACCGGGTTCCTGTCGATTGAACAGGGGGAGCATTGCGTATTCATCTGCCCT
>DUGL01000093.1 GCA_013331415.1 Methanoregulaceae archaeon
TCAGCATGGGCGCTCCTGAACACGTACTTCACCCCGACAAACTCACCCTTCGGTATCGTCAGTGACCCCCGTTGAGAGCCCGGATCTGCCCCGCCACGTTTCACCCAAGCTTCCTCGCGATCTCCCGTGCACGCTCCTCTTCACCGCCCGGCACCGGTACACGGACTTCATACGGCCGGAGTATGTAGAGTCCCACCACCTGTATAAACGAAAAGATGAGCAGGGAAGGTTCCCCCTGTGCTGCCTCCCTGAAGGACACTCCGTCAAGCCGGTTCAGGAAAGAACGGAACGGATACACGGCCTCGCGGTAGATGATCCCATTCCCGGCGATACATGCCTCTGGAGATCTCTTCAGGGAACTGGCATACACAAGCCGTGGAGCACCCCAGGCGACCAGGGCGATGATACCAACGGCACCGAGAAGGATAAAGGTAGTAAGAACTCCCGCTTCTCCACCAAAGATCAGGAGGAAGATTATTGCGATAAGAAAAAACCCCCCGACAATGATGAAGAGCGCCTTGTTCGCCTCGCGATACTCGGCAAACTCGCGTTCCGCACTCGTCACCGAGTCCTCGTCGGAATAGGTCCAGTGGGCGAGGAGCTCTTTTCCGGATAGTATCGCATCCATGGTCCTCGCCCGGCTCCAGAAGAGGAGGGCAACCGCAACCAGGGTAACGGCGAGGAAGAACGAGACGAACATGACCGCACACCCTCCTGACATGCAGTCCATGCTCTGGTCCGCGATCCCGATGAGTAAGAAAAATACTACGGCTCCTCCAGCCGCAACATAGACCCATTTCCATTCGTGATTCTTCATATCTACCCCATATTTTCAAAATCCCTGGTGATCACAATCGTTCCCGTATCCGGATAAGACAGGCCGTTATCAGGATCGCAGAAAGCCCCAGGAACGCGCTGGCCGGGGCTTTTGTGGTCGGGGTTGCCGTCAGGGGGATGATAGTGGGGGATGTCACTGACGAGGCTTCTGCCACGCTCCGGGCCCGGGCTGCCTCCTCCCCCCGGCCGAGCGATTCGAGAATGTCTGCCTTGAGGTTGTTTGCGTCCCGGTCCTCCGGGTCGAGCAGCAATGCCTGGTCAACTGCAGCCAGTGCCTCTTCCGTGCGGTTCAGTCTGGAGAGGCTGTAGGCCTTGAGGTACCATGCGGCCATCCATGAAGGATCGGCATCCACCGCCTCGGTGAAGTGTTCGACAGCCTCATCATACCGCCCGCTCTGCAGCGCATTCTGGCCGGCATATACGGCAAGAGAGGCAGTATCAATCGAGGAGAAGGCCTTCACCTCGGCCTCGGCTGCGATATCATCGGAAAAATTCGCCGCAGAACCGGTCCCGGCAAGGACCAGGAGAGCAGAGAGAAGCGCGAGGGGAAGATACGTGAAAAATCCCTGCATAGCAGGCATTCGACCGGAGAGATAATCAATTTTTATTTGCGAGGTGTCAGGGGGGGGATGCAGAGAGATCAGGCCAGTCTATGGCCGCAGGACCCGCAGAACTTCTTTCCCGGGATGACAGGTTTTCCACAGGCGGGGCAGACCGGTTGAAGGGGAGGTGCGGATACAGGTTTTGCAGTCTCTCCGATCTTTGCCCCGCAACTCCCGCAGAACTTCTTTCCCGTGATCACCGGTTTTCCGCAGGACGGGCAAACAGGGGAAAGAGCAGGGGCTGGTTTTCTCTCCTCATCAATCCGTGCCCCGCAGCTCCCACAGAACGTATTCCCGGGAATCAGAGGTTTTCCACAGGCAGGGCACAGCATACCGCTCGTAGCCCCCGGTGGTGCCTGGTGTGGCACAAACGACTCAGGGACAGAGGTCTGAGATGCATCCCTGAGGTGTTCCGTGACCACCCGCGATACCTCCCCGGTCACCTTCTGTCCGGCAGTGGACACTGCCGCATCGACCGCCTTCTTGCCGGCAACAGGGAGGATCTCACCGACCACGACCTTCCACTGGGCGGGAGGGCGAATCGTGATGGTGGAGAGATCCCGGGCAGTCCGTGCAACCGTTCCCGCAGATCGCACGGTCGATTCGACCTTCGATACGGTCGATGAGACCGCCTGCACCGCCTCTGCTGCCTTCTGGAGGGACCCCTGCCCGCCCGGGGCAGAAGATGGGTTCTGTTCGCCGCAGCCCGGGCAGAACTTCGCCCCGGGAGAGAGGGCTGTCCCGCATCTCGGGCACCTGCTCCTTTGTTCACTCATGCTTCGAACCACTCCCGTCTGTTCACCCTATCCATAGGTCACCTTTCCCCGAAACACGGTCTGAGGCAATTGGGTACCCTTTATCGCCAGATACGGGCAGTCATCGACCGATGTACGGATCCTGACAGCCGGGTCCCCGGGAGCAATCCACCCAAGTTTTTCCGACCTCACCCAGGGCTCGAGGTCAAAGTCCATCTCCTGTACCCGGACCTCCCGGGATGACCACCCCCGGCCGGGAAGACCCCGCTCCTCCAGCCGGAACGACGCTCCCCACGAATTTGGCAGGAAGTCAACGGATTCCGGGTTGCTGCTGAAGTAGCAGACCGGATATCCCGTGTGGAGCCCTACGGTAACAGAGGAGATGACGGCGACTACCGAGGGATCCCCCAGCAGACCGGGTATCACGAATGGCACACCAGGGCCTGGCCTGACGACAAAGGATGCCATCTCAACAGGTGCGGCAAGAGCGATGGCCCCGGAGAGCGTGTGGAAGGTCCTGGGGAGGGACTCGATCGGCCGCAGCGGCGTCTCATAGTCCCACCAGAGCCCGTCGATGCCGAAGACGTCAAGGGAATGGACGACCGTGTCACCGGAGAACGGGCAGCGGCTGATGGCGACCTTTGGCAGACCATCAAGGTACCGTTGCGTGAGATCCCGGATCTCGTCAAGAAGCCGTCCAACCTCCTTGTCTTCGAACCTCCCCCCAGAGGTCCCCCCAAGGGCGTTAAGTTCCAGTTCCTCTTTCTCAGACTGCACCGCATTGTAGCGGGCGAGGATCGCCTTTCGCGTCCCGGCACCAAATGGCACTTTCATTTTCGCAAGCCCCCATCCCAATAGACGGTATCCCATTTTCCTGTTGCCGGGTCGTACCGGTTCAGCGGCGTCCCTCCCTGGGAGTGCCCCTTCAGGATGGCATCATCGATAACCGTATTCGCATTGTGTTCGTGCGGACCAGAGTAATCCCAGGAAATATGGTCCGGATGCTGGGTGACCCCCACCTGGTGCAGGCGGTCCGAGAACCTCTTGTTCTGTTCCGGGGTGAGGGGTTTGCCGGTCTTTGCATCAAGGTAGGCAAAGGGATCGTTGTCTCCGGCAAACCCTTTTCCCTTGTGGGTGATGAGACCGGTATCCGGGTTCCACTCGATCTTCCCCTGCCGCTGGAGATCCTGCAGGTGATCGGCAAACGCATCGTACTCCTTCTTCCGCTGCTCGTATCGATCGGTCACCTTCTTCCACTCCGCATCGGTCAGGCCGTCGGGACGGGCGATCGTATCCGGCATCTTTTTGCAGGCCGCAAGTCCTTTGTCCGCGTCACTCCGCCCGAACCCGAGATACTGGCTGTCAATGGGGTTGATGGTCTTCTGGTGTATCATGGTGATCTTCGGGTATGCTTCTCCCCGCTGGATGTGCCCGTACTGGTCCCCAAACGGCCGCATGATGGGAATAACCCCCATCTCGGCTGCAACCTTCTCGACTGACTGCCGGTGGAAGTCTGATATCCCACCAAGGTCCGGTTCTTTTCCTGCATTCACAAACGATGCATCTGCGATCGGCTTTCCGCTCCCGTCCCCGTACGTCGCCAGCTCATCGGCATTCCGGTTCCCGCCATGCTTCGCCTGGTCCCCGTCCTGGTGAGCCCTGTCTGGACCATCCCGTTTCGGTCCCCGGGCACCATCATCGCCGTCTTTTCCAATTCTCGTGGGAACGTCGTCCTGCCGGACGGGCCCGGTACCTGTTCCGCCGAAGTATCCCTTCTTCCTCGCTTTATCGTAGAGGTCTTCAAGTTTGGTATTCCCGTGGGACTTGATCACCTCGGCCAGGGTCACCGTGAGCAGGAACATGCCGATGTCCCTGGTCGCATTGTATGCCGAGTTGATGATCCCTCCGTCTTCCTTGCCGATTCCCCGGGCGATGTGGAGCTGGAACTTCCAGAGCCAGAGCCAGGTGAGGATCTTTCCGTATTTCCGGGGGTTTTTGACGAGTTTCTGTATCTCGAAATGCTGCTGGAGATACGGTTCCACGATCTCGCCACTTGCCAGATCCGTCAGGAACCGCACCCAGTTTTCGGCGACATAGTCCTGGATGCAGGTCGGGAAATCCCGTCCCTTCCCCTGCAGCACGTAGTACGAATAGACCGCCTTTGACTCGGACTGGATGGTGGAGACGAGGTTTGAGACTGCGAAGTTGGCGAAGGGGCCGAGGCCGGCCGTGTAGAACATGACGAGAGCCCCGAACGCGATGTCGCCGGCGAACTCGGCCTTCTCCGCGTAATCGATCAGGTCCGTCCATCTCTCCTCGGCAACGAGGTAATCCTTCTGTTCCTGCTCCCATATCTCGTGTGCCCTCTTGAGGATCTCCTGGCTGAAGCACCAGTAATCATCGGGTCCCTTGCAGGGGATCGCTTCGAGCTCCCGCCAGAGCTCCTCCCGGTGCTGCTCGGGGAAACATTGCTCGATGATCTTGCGGCACCGGGCACCCTCCTGGAGCATGCTTCTGGTTGCACCCGTCCCGATCTTCCCGGGGACGAGTGGGTCCGGGGGAGTCCCGAGGACGAGGTGGACCGGCAGTTCATACTGCCAGTGTTTCGTCGCATCGTGTGCGGCAAAGAAGTAGTAGTCCGGTGGCGAGACAACAAACCGGATGAAGCCGCTTGCCCGCTCGCCATTCCCCGGGATATACTTGAGGATGAGGAGGCGATACTTCCCCGTGTTCCGGTCGCTGTCCCCCTCATGTTTGACCTCGATCGCAGACTCCTTCAAGGTGAAGAAGATAAAGTCCCAGATGTGGCGTGCCTTCAGGTCCGGGTCCCGGGAACGCTGGGCGACCTGGTAACGCTCGTCTTTCTGGACCTCGATCGGCAGGTGTTCGTTCCTGACGAGGCTTGCCCCGTTCCATTCCATGACGGCAAACGTAGCGGAGGGGAAGGGGAGTGCGGCTTTTAAGATATTGATTGGCTGAAGGGCACGCTCTTCTGACGGGTCGAGGACCTGGTAGGTGATCGCATTCCGGTCGGTCACCTCGTGTTCATTCCCCTCCCTGTCGCACTCGACGAGGGATTCAAGATAGATCCCCTCGAAGCAGAGTGAGAACGAGAGGGTCGGCCCCTCGAGGAAGAGCCCGTTCAGGACGGCAGACGTCTTCACCATGACGGTCTGGACCCAGGGATCAGGGCCGGGATGGTCGGGCTTGTGGGGAACAGATTCGCCTGTCTCAAATTCGAACACTCTCGATGAGGAAGCAACCTCTTTTTCCCGGACCCTGAGCAGCTTCTTTTCCGCACTCTCAACCGAGATGGTCCATTGCCGGTCGCCGGGGTGGAGGACCGAGAGCCTGACGTCAGCAGTTGTTATCGCCTTCGGCCTGCCCTTCCGCTCGTACCGGGCATTGGCGAGCAGCGGGATGGTATCTCTGTCCGCGATGAGCGAGGGCCTCGGGAGGAGCAGGATGGGGATCGTCTTTTCGTCCAGAATCTCCCCTTGCAGGGTAGCCCTGACGCTTACAGCCTCTGAACCTGGCGGAGTTTGTATCACTCCTGGACTGGGATTGCGCCCGATAAAAACGGCTGTTTTCCCGGCATTCCTGGAAAGGACTGCCTGAGAGATCTCCGGAGCATCAAGGGGGAGGGCGATGGATCCCCCGCTTGGGCTGGAAAGGGGATCATTGGGATCCTGAGCGACCGCATACTCGTGCGGCCCCTCCAGCCATCTCCCCGGCTTTGGACGGGAAAAGGTGATATCGGCATCATCGATGGGGACCCCGTCCTCGGAGATAAGGCGGGCGGCGAGCACAACCCGGTCCCCATCGATGAACGGATTCACGCTCGTCTTTGACGCCGGATTGAACACCACCTCGAGAGTACCCGTGGTTCTCGTCTCAGGGTGCACGGTGACGGTCCGCGAGAAGACGGAGTCCTGTTCCACGGTAGCGGTGACCGTAAGATCCACAGATTTTATACTGGTAACCTTGTTCTGCGTGACCGTGCAAGCGAGCCTCCCCCAGCCATCCATGGGAGAGACGGCAATAAGGTCGGTATCCCCCTTGATCCAGATGGATGCACCGGGGAGCAGCTCCGTGCGGCCGTCGGGAAGTTCCTCGAGCACCTGGACGGTGAACGACCCGGCCTTCTTCATCGTCACATCGAGCATGATCGGGTCGATGTTCAGGATGAACGTCCTGCCGACTTCACACGACATCACGCGTTCTGCGTAAATGCGCAGGCCGGAAAGGGAGACATCCGAGATGATGGTGACCTTCCCTGGTTTTCCCGGATCGGTTGGGACGATGTCCAGCATGCAGGACTTCCCGTTTATTACCGGGACCAGTTCGCCCTGCTGGACCCGTGCATTCTTCCCGTCAACAGCCACAAGAGAGAGCATTTGCAGGGCCGAGTCCTTCTCGGTCCTGTTGATGTACGGAGGGAGTTGCAGGGTGGCCATCGCCCGGATCCGGGACGTCCCATCCTGCATCCGCCCGATGAATTCTGCGTCGAGGTTGATTGACGGTTGCGGGATCTCGGGGAGCGTCACCTCGACGTCATCGGTGACCGGGGCAGCCGAGACGCTGACGGGGATGCCCATGCCCGGGATGCCAATTTTTGGGAAAAGGGTCACCTTCAGCCGTATGGGCACTTTTTTCAGGATGACATTCACGTAATGGGACAGGGAGATGCCATCAAGGACTTCCACCAGGATGTTGAGCCGGGTCCCCCCGGGGTCCATCCGGTCGGTAATCCTGACGGTCTCAGCATCCCATCCGCCGCCCGGGATCAGTTCAACGATTCCCCTCTCCAGGGGCAGGGGGGCAGAACCCCTCTCCACGGTAATCTTCGACCCGATGGTCACCGGGCCGAGCGAGGAATCGGGGTTGAGGGGGATTTCCTTGGAGAATCGGGCCATGAACAGCGTGCCTCTCTTCTCAGTCGAACTCGATCGCTGCCTCTTCCTCGAATGTCACGGTGACCTGTGCCGATACACTCCCGCCCCGGTCTGACGCGGTCACCCCCATGCGTGCGCTCGCCGCTCCGGGGGACCGGCTGAGGGAAACGACGGGGGTGAGGGAGCCCGTGCCACTCGTCGGGGCAATGGACAGGCCCGGGACCCCAGGGGGAGCGGTGACCTGGATGGTTGCGGTCGGGACCGGCACAAGACCCCCCGCCTCGGTAACCTTCCAGACCGACGCGGTGAACGAGTCACTCTTCTCCGGGCTGACCTTCAGAGTATCCTTCGAGAGCTGGAGGATGTACTGCTCAGGAGGCTGCTCGCCCTTCTTCTTCGGCCTGTTCTTCAGTATTCTGGCAATCACTGCTGCTGCCACGGCAACTGCAGCGAGGCCGCCAACAATGACAACCCAGGAACTGTCTTCAGGGGGAGGGGCACAGGCAGGCTGGTTCTGGACAACAGTGTTCGAGGGAGTGGCAGGGAGTGCCGGAAGCTGTGTCCGTGAATAGCAGACCCCGTTCACTGTTTTTGCGGTGACCCAGGCATCCCCGCTCTGCCTGTCGATGTTACAGATGGGGAGAACCCTTAGATCAGTCTGTCCATAATACTGGCTGAACACCACCATCGTCTGTCCATCTCCATTCACCCAGGTGGCCATATGCCCCTTCGCATCGGTCACCTCGAGGTATAACCCGCCAAAAGAAGTGAAATGCTCCTTTGGAACAGTAACAGAGTTTCCCTGTGAACATTTGAACACATCCGCGGTCATGCGGGGGGTGGAGGTCTTTTTCCAGACGTACGTATAGGGCGGGGTCCCTCCTGACAGGGTAACCGTGAAGGTGAACGGCCCGGGACTGTTGACAAATTCTCCAATATCCGGACCATTGATACTCATCACCATGGGGAGATCCTGGCCGGAGACGATGCCGATACCCCCGAGCGTGACCAGGAAAACCAAGATCACTGTACGGAACACCGACAGGAACGGCCTGGGCCGCTTCGTCATAGATCCTCCAGCGATAGTGCTCCCCGCATTGCAGAACCGTATTCATCACCAGAAAGCAGGGCATTCACGAAAAGCGGGAACAGTCCGTCACCTGGATCCTCCCGGAAGCGTGCCCGTGGGGATGCAATGGTTCCGGAGGGCCCGGAGATGGTGACAGGAACGAGGATTGTTGTGGATAAAATTGGATCCAACCCCTGTATAGCAAGCCTTTCACCGGGAGATGATATCAAGTTTTATATTTTTACCGTACCCTGACAGGAGCTGGTATTCGCACCATGAAGGGTGAAGAAGTTGACAGCTGTCCGCTGCTTCTCCCCCTGTTCTCAATTGTCACCAGTCCTTGCAGGTTCATCCGGTCACTTGATAGGTATATAACGGCAGAATTCGTCAGATTTTTACCTGGCCTGCAGAGTCAACATTTTCCAGGGATTGGCACAACGGCAGGATTCCTGAGATTTTCACATATCCTGCAGGACCAGCCTTTCGCCAAGCAGGTGTGCAAGGACTGGATTCCTGAAATATTCACCAGGATCTTCATGGTACTCGGTCCTGAGTTTCAGTACCTCCTTTTTTGTCGTGATCTGCACCTGCCAGTACGGTTCGGTGCCGTCTTCCGTGCTGTAACTGACAAATTTCAGGACCGTGACCGTCATGAGCTCGTTGAGCGGTATCACCTGGCTCTCCGGGTTCTCTGCTATGATCTGCTCCGGCTTCATCGATTTCATGAATGAATATTCATAATCCGGCCCTATTACCCCGATATCCTGCTTGATACGGTCAAGCCCCTTCACCGTTTTCTGCACAACGATGATCCGCTCCGGGGTCACCACGAGGTGGTGCCAGACCGGACCCTTGAAAAATAATCCGCGGACCCTCATGAGGTTCGGGATGACAGCGATCACCTTCTCTGCCCCGGCCAGCTCTCCGGGTGATAGCGGGGCGGTCGGTGGAACCCCGCCGCGTCCCGGAACCTCCAGCAGTGGCGCCCCACAATCGGTGCAGAACTTCGAACCCTCTTCGAGTTTTGCCCCGCAGTCCTGGCAGAACGGCATGCAGTACTCCCGAACGGGGATATCCACCAGCATGACGATAACCCTGCCGTTCCGGCTCCCTGTCATCACCCAGAAGCAGGTTTGATTATGGCAGGAAAAATGAGGG
>DUGL01000134.1 GCA_013331415.1 Methanoregulaceae archaeon
TTGCTGATAAGATGGCACAGAGCGGTGCCCAGGTTGATGTCCGTCGATATGTTCCCGGTTCTGTAACCTGCTGACATGACTCACCCTCGAAACGCAGATGAGACTGTTCAGTCTCAGGTACCCCTGATGAAAACCACGAACGTGGGTTTCATACCAACCACATATGAACTCCGTTCAGGATTTCGGGCATAAATTATGAAAATCACGAAGTGATTTTCATTGGAAAAATCCGGGATGACAGGACGAGTTCATGCATGATAAGAAAATATAATCAATTGATTCAAAAAAGATTATCATTCAGGTTCAAGATGCGCTCGTCACCGGAACCCACGCATGCCGTGTGGTGTCCCGGAAAATCCAGGTGAGCGATGACACCATCCCGTGCAGGACTGAGCTTCTCTCTCTCCCTGGAACCTTGTCACGGACGACACCTCTCCGATTCACACGTTGTGAAGCCTGCTCTTCTTACGGCACAATACAGGATATGCCCCCCATAGGGTAATGGATCTCCCAATCTCCGTCTCTATGAGCGATTCCTTCATCTGATACCTTCCGTTTGATGACCGGAGCGGTATCGCGTGATACTCACCCGCGTCATCATCAGCATCTTCATGTTCTTCATCTCCCCTATCGGCATGCTCGTGATCCCCATCAGTTCTGCCCGGTGGGCACCTGCCGTTCTCCCCCAGGCAGGCGGGAGGTGGGGAGGGGACCCCGGTTCACCACGCTCGCCCGAATTTCCTGATACCGATCCGCATCAGGTCCTCGCCGACAATCAGTTTCCCGGAGAAGTTCTGCTGTGCCTGCATCAGGCGCATCTTCGGCGTATTCCCGGGCACGATGTGGTTCAGGACCAGGGTAGAGACGTTGCATTCTTCGGCGATCCGCCCGACATCGCTGATCTTCGTGTGCGAGTTTTGCATGTGGGTCTTCAATGCTGCCATCTGGGTCCCTTCGGCAGGTGTTCCGAACTTGACGTCAATCCATGCCTCGTCGATAACCTCGTGGACGAGGATATCGGCGCCATTCGCGAGCCGCTGCAGGTTGCCGTTCGTTACAATCCCGGTGTCGCCCGAGAAGACGATCGAGCCGTCCGGGGTGTCGAACCGGTAGGCAAATGACGGGTAGACCTGGGAATGGTTGACGAGAATGGCAGTGACCCGGATGTTTTCATCCGAATACACCGGGAACGGCTCCATCGCGGGGCAGGTGTCAGCGTTTGGATCCGGGACATCGGCCGGGATAGGGATGTCCCCGGGCCCGCTGCCGCCGATCTCTGTGATCGTGACCAGCCGGGTGAAGTCAGGGTACCCGTTGTCAAGGGTCATGTCATTGATCGTCTGGGCGTACGCCTGCCAGATCAACGATGTCATCTGCCGGAGGCCCGGGCTCGTCTGGCCGTCGTACGTCTCGACAATCGTTCCACTCCGGTTCAGGTAGTTGGTCTTGTCGGCTTCGAGCTCTCCCCGGCTGCCGGGACCAAATATCTTCACCGGGACGATACTGGTCTTTTGGGTGACCGGATCGGTATGCATGCCGAGACCTGCTCCCGGACCGATCAGGAGGAAGGCGGGGTAATCGGCGGTGTGGTCCTGGTGCAGGTGGGTGAAGAAGACGGCCCGCACCTTCTGGAGCGATATCGAGGATCCGTCCTCAATTCTCCCCCCCTTCGCAAAGACAAAGTCGTTTCGGACGAATGCTTCGGCAAGGCGGGCGGTGGAGCCCTGGCCCAGGTCGATGATATAGATCGTGTCCCCGACAAGGAGGGCGGACGAGGAGCTTGCACGGGTGGTGTCCGCCCACCACCCGACCCCGCCGGTCGTGCCGAGGAGCACGAGCTGGGTGTTGTAGTTTCCTCCGAAGGGCGGGAGGATGACCGCGGTTGACTGGACGTTCCTCGGCCGTTGCAGTTCGTATGCTGGTGTTTCCGGCGTCGTGATATTGCCGGCGACGATGATACAGCCAAGGAGGAGGGCAATCAGGATGCAGGGTATCCCTGCGCTACGTAATCTCATCTGGTTCGCACATCCAAGGGGAGAGCTACACACAGCATGGGGATTAAGGATTTCGAATTGTTCTCCGGATGGGGAGGGTGTGATCCATCCACGGGTGGAACTGGGGAACGACCGGGTGATTGGACTGGCGTTATCTCTCTGATGGGAATGATAGCAGGGGGTGGTCATGGGTGGATCAGAGAGGACCGCTCGACCTGCAATGACAGGGATGGGGAGGTGGGAAAAGGCCGGTATCATCTCCATCATGGGAAGGGGGCGCCCAAGCCCGGTCCAGCTCCGGTGGAACATCGGAGAGTTGCGTGGTGGCGGGGGGGCTCTCACCTGACCTCAGGGGTGGAGACCATTTCCGGGTCCAGCATCCTGTATCTGACCCTGGGGAATGGAGAAAAGGAGCCTGTCACATGACGACGTGATCGGGCCCGTTATTTTTGGCGGAGTTCAGGCTTTCACTGATCGGTTATCGAGAATTTTAATGCTGTCATGCCCGGGTTTTGTCAGGAGTCCGTAGCGGTTGAGGGTATTGATGGCCTCTTCAAAGTCCCAGTCGTTCCTGAACAATGCGTTCTGCTCTCGTACTACATTCAGGGGTATCGGAGTTTCAAGTCCGTATGACTCCACGAGATTTAGGTAGAGCTTCCGTGCATTGTCATCGAGGCGATACAGTTGTGATACCTCATATTGGGTACTTACCACTCTCTTTGCCTGGTAGTACATATCAGACCAGAGGTCCACTGCCTGGGTGACATCCTCCTTTGATAATTTCAGA
>DUGL01000088.1 GCA_013331415.1 Methanoregulaceae archaeon
ACCGTGACGATCCCGAAATTGGATATCATGTTGAACTCCGAGAGGATCAGGGCAGAGAATCCAAAGACCGTGGTGAGCCCTGACACCGTCACCGCGGTGCCAATCTTCTGGACACTGGTCTGGATCGCCTGGTAGATGTCCATGCCGCGGGCAAGTTCCTCATCGCACCGCTCCATGATCAGGATCGTATACTCGGATGCAACCCCGATGGTCATCGAACCGAGCACGGCCGTCATAGGGGTATAGTCGAGGCCCAGCAGGAACATGATCGCCCCGTTCCACCCGACGATTATCACGATGGGGATCAGCGGGGAGACAGCCCGGACTTTCCGGTAGACAACAAGCAGGAAACCGAGGATGAAGGCAAACCCGATCACGCTCATCTGGGTCTTCGAGTTGCTGATATCGTCCATAAGGGCGCCGAACATCTCGAGGCTCCCGGTTACCCGTGCGTTGAGTCCGGGCGGGGGATCGTTCCATGCGACATCGGTCCTGATGTTCTCTGCCAGCGAGCGTGCGGCACCTATCTCCATATCAGTTGTTGAAAATTCCAGTACCGTCTCAATCGTGCCGTGCAGGTACCTGTCCCGTGTCTCCCCCGGGATCCGGTCGAGGACCGCCATGACTTCCGCATCGGTGGACGGGAGTGTGCCGCCATTATACTGGACGAGGAGCGTAGCAATGGAGGTGACCCCGGTCACCTTCTCATTGCGATCGATCACGTACCTGCCAAAATCATGGATCCACTGGAGCGATTCAACCGAGAGGACGGTATCCCCTGAGACGATGACCGGGACAGACGAGGTGGACCCCATGGTCCGGGTAACCTTGTTCATGTTCAGCAGGGCTGGCATCTCTGAGGGGACGAACGTCTTCTCATCGGCACTGATAGGAACCTCCTGGTCGAGCTGGAACCCGACAGCAGCAATGAGGCAGATGATGATCAGGAGCGGGACCGGGTTCTTCGCAATGGAATAGGCAAGTTTTCCGAGGAACTGGTCGTACCGCTCGATGTACGAACTGACCGGTACTGGGGGAACCGGTCCGGGGTCCCCGCTGGTGTTCTGGCTGGTTCCGGGATCTCCGTTCCCGGCCTCCTTCGTGGTATTCTTCGGACGGTACTGCGTGAGGACCGCAAAGACCGGCACAATGACCAGGGCTGCAGTATAGCACGAGAGGACCCCGAGGGTACAGACAAGCCCGAAGTCACCCACCATCGGGACCGGTCCGAACATCATGGCGATGAACCCCATGGCAGTGGCGAGCATCGCGATCAGGATAGAGGGGCCGGATTTGGTCAAAACGGTTCGTATCGCTTCATTGAGCGGGGCGTTCCGGACCTCCTCGTCCAGTCGTGAATGGAGCTGGATAGCATAGTCGATCCCTATCCCGATGAGCACAGGGAATGCGGCGATAACGACCATGCTGATTGCGATACCAAGGAGGCCCATGATCCCGAACGTGAGGATGAGCCCGGCTGCAACCACGAAGACCGGGAGCAGGCTGTACCGGACATGGGAGAAGAGGAGCACCACCGCGAACACCATCAGGACCATGGCTGCCAGGATCAGGATGCCCATCGATGATCCCATCTCCTCGCCCATCTCCTGCGAGAAGGCAGGAGAGCCCGATACGGTTACCGAGACGCCCGGGGGCGGGTCGGAGAGGCGTACCACGGTCCGGACATTCCCAAGCACCTGCTCCTGCACACGGGAAGAGACTCCCGTCTCGAGAGCGATGACACTGATCGTCATCATGTTCGAGGGAAGGTAGCGTTCGATCATCCCCGGGGGTGCCTGGCTCATGATTGCATTGATCTCACCAATCGATCCCGGCAGGGAACCCCCGTTTCCCTGCTTCAGGAGATCCGTGATCCCCGAAACCCTGATAACGTACTGTTCGTTCCCAAGATCCTGCGAAACCCGGTCGATATACGCGAGAATCTCCGGGTTCCGGACATCATCGGTCTCGAAAATAAGCATGATGGCATCAGAACCGTACGTCTGCCCGTAGTGTGCCAGCAGGGCACCGCGGGGGGTTTCCGGGTCGATGTAGGTATCGTCCCCGGTCTCCATGGTCACGAGGGTGAGCCCGAAGAGGGCCAGCACGAAGACGCCGAAAATGACTGCTGCTACCGCAAACGGGCGACTGGCGATTGCTTCGGCCAGCCAGGTATAGGGACTTTTCATGGTATTTCCATCCGGATCAGNNTGCAGCTGTTTCCTCAGCTGTTGGTTGACAGTTCAATAAATGTCTATTCCCCCCAGCACTCCCCCGATCATTCCAGGGTGACCAGCTTCAGTCCGAGAATGCCTCCGACTATCAGGAAGAGGCACATAACCCGCGCAATATCCCGGGACTCGCCAAAGACAGCCATACCGACCATGACCGTTCCGAGTGCACCGATCCCGGTCCATACCGCGTACGCGGTGCCGAGCGGGAGGTCTTTGAGTGACTGCGAAAGGAAGTAGAAGCTCCCGGCCATCAGTGCAATGGTCGCAACTGATGGGATGAGGCGCGAGAACCCTGCTGAATACTTGAGCCCGACTGCCCAGCCGGTCTCCATGCACCCCGCGAGGATCAGGGATGCCCATGCTGCAGATATCATAGCTCTGATGAAGGGTTCGTTCGCGTGCATGAAATCCTTACCGTGCATGGCTTCAGCACCCCCCGGGTAACCTGTCACCCCGGGTCACCGATCAGACAGATGGTTTCGGCAGACTGCGGAAGCAGAATATCACACCTCGTATCCGGGAGCCCGCCAGGGTCTTCTCCTTTCGCACCCGTCAGGTTCATGCGACAGGACATGCCAAAGGTAGAGTAAGGACGATCATGCCAGGAGAAGAGGGGTCCCGACGGGAAGAATCTGATGCAATCAGAAGGTTCTTTATCCGCCCGTTCTTCCTCTCGCTCACGATCGGCATCCCGTTCTGTGCCTTCAAGGTTCTCTTCGGGCTGACCGCTATCCGGGCCGGAACAACAGCTCTCATGGCATTCGGGTCAATCGTGGTCGCCTGGGCGGTGACTGACCTCCTGATGAATGCCGGACGCTCGGTCCTGGACCTCGCCAACCGGCCTGCGCCGTTTGAGTACTGTACCATCGCCCAGATCGGGCGAACGCTCGATCGACCCCTGGTCTTCCTCGCCATCGACACCCTGCTTTCGTTCACGATCATCTGTGTCATGCTCTGGTCAGGATGGATCACCCTCCTCTCCCGGGGGGAGTTGTACCTGTGGTACGGCGCCACCACGTTAAACCTCATCAGCCTCTCGCTTGTCTCCCTCTATAACGAGATCAGGAATGCATGAGAAGGAGGACCGGTCAGGGTGCCTGCGCCCGTGCCTCCTCCATCAGGCTTGCAGCATTCCGCATCCCGTACCCGTCCAGGAGGGCGAGCACGGCCCCGAGGAAGGTTACGATTGCGAGGAGGGAAATGAGCACTTTGAGGAGTTCCCACGGGTACAGGAATGCGAGGATGGCAAGGGCAAGGGATCCTGCGCCCATCCCCATCGTTAACCAGATACCCTGGGGGACAGCAGATTTCTCCCGTATCGCCCTCCGGAGCGATACCCATGCACTCGCCGAGAACCAGAGGGTGAATACGACGAGCAGCAGGACCACGAAGAGGGGCCAGAGCGGAAACATCAGGAGCCCGATGAGGATGATCAGGGTCCCGAGGACCAGGTCCTTTCGTGCATGCTCTCTCCTTGCATGCAGCCGGTACCCTGCCGCCAGCAGGAGAATCCCGAACCCGCAGACGAGGGAGGGGAGGAGTATCGAGAAGAATGCCACGGTATAGTCAATTGCAAAGAGGATAAGGAGGACTGCGACCAGCAACAGGCCGGCTCCGGTCAGCATCCGCATCTTCCAGGTGAGGTTCTGGTCGGCGATACGCTCCCGGTAGTCCACGGATTTCCTGTCCCGTGCACTGATCACGAGCGTGTCCATCGTATCATACAGCATAAGGACGAGCGGGGCATCATCGACCAGGTGCATGAACGGGTTCTTCTCAGGATCGTACCGGTCCATGTGGACCCGGTAGTCCTGCTCGGTCTCGTGGACATGGTACTGGCCCTTGCGAAACGAGGCGATCGTTCCCGGGCTCGGCACATTGATCGCTGATCGCTGCCACTCCGGGCCGAGCGGTTCGGTCACGGCAGACCGGGGGACAACCACCTCCCACACCCCCTGGTGGAGGGCTCCAAGGAACTCATCGAGGTGTGCCATGCTGGTTTCCGGAAAGAAAGGTTGAGGACCGCTCCTATTTACCCCTGGTGGTGAGCAGCGTATTCCCTATCATCTGCCAGACACCCGAAATGCCCGGTGCGGGAATGATCCCCCTGGTATCGGATGTGTGCCGGGACGTATCGAGCCAGGATTTCTGGTGGCGTATGATTCCTGCGGTTCCCAGGTTTATCCCGGACCTGTCTCCCAAAACCCCCCGCAGGTGTATGGTCTGCCGGTGGTTCCATCTCATCCCGGGAATACTTCGCAACTCCCCCGCAAACGTATGATTTCCGCAGCCTTCCCTCTCTAGCAGGTTATGGATATCCCCTGCTGCCGGATCTCATGAGGCCCCGGTTCCGAAACCACGAAGTGATCCGGGTGCACATGAGAAGTACTGTGGAAGAATATGCCGCGGTCATCATCGGGGGCGGTCCTGCCGGCCTGTTCTGTGCTGCACAGGCTGCTTCAGAAGGGCTGAGCGTACTCCTGCTCGAAAAGATGCCGTCCTGCGGGAGGAAACTCCTGATCACCGGATCAGGGCAGTGCAACCTCACTCATGAGGGAGATGTCAGGGAGTTCATCGCAAAATACGGCGACCATGGACCATTTCTCCGCATGGCGCTCCGGGCATTCCCGCCCGGCGACCTCATGGCCTGGTTTTCGGCCCGCGGCCTCCCGCTCGAGACCGATGAATCCGGAAAAGTCTTTCCTGCGAGCCGGAAGGCATCTGATGTCCTGGCGGTCCTGATCCGCGAATGCGGTGACCGGGGGGTGGAGATCCGCTGTAGTGCGCCGGTCCGGGAGGTCATGCGGGATGCAGGCGGGTTTTGTATCCGCTCAGACCGGGGAGAGTACCGTGCACCATCCCTGGTCATCGCGACCGGCGGGTGTTCGTATCCGGCGACCGGTTCAACGGGTGACGGATTCTCCTTTGCCCGGGCCCTCGGCCATACCCTCATCCCTGCCCGCCCTGCGCTCACCCCGGTGTATGTCGAAGGGTACCCGTTTTCGGACCTTGCCGGTGTCTCCTTCTCCCATCTTTCGTTCGCTCTCTTCCGGGATGGCAGAAAGCTCCGTGCGGCGTCCGGTGACCTGCTCTTCACTCATACCGGCCTCTCGGGACCAGGGATCCTCCACATCTCCCGCACGGTCCTGCCCGGGGACCTGCTGAAGGTCTCGTTCCTTCCTGCGATGAGCGCAGATGTCCTGAAAAGAGATCTCGCCGCAAGGACGGCTGCTTCCGGCCAGCAGACGGTGAAGCGGATCCTTGCCGGGTATCCCCTCCCGGCCCGCTTCCTCACCCGCATCGCTGACATTGCCGGCATTCCCACGGGAATGACCGGGGCGCACCTCACGAAAAAGGATCGTGATGAGCTCGTCAGGCTGCTTACGGCTTTCCCGTTCTGGGTGACTCGGCCGGGCGGGTGGAACGAGGCGATGGTGACCAGCGGCGGCATCTGCCTTGATGAGATCAACCCAAAGACGATGGAGTCACGCCGTGTTC
>DUGL01000145.1 GCA_013331415.1 Methanoregulaceae archaeon
TCCCTGCCAGAAGAATTCTCCCTTTCCCGGATACCGGCAATCGGAAAGAAATAAAACAGGCGAGTCCTATTGGACTACTATATCTGAATCCAGGTGATACCCATGGTCATGCTGACTGCCGAAATGAAAGAGACCTTTGGGAAGATCAAGCTCTTCCCGGTCGCCACCGCATCGAAGAGCGGGGTACCAAACGTTGCCCCGATCGCATTTGTCATGCTCGTATCCGATGATACGATCTGGCTTGCCGACAACTACATGAACAAGACGCTTGCCAATGTCAAGGAGAACCCGCAGATCGCCATCTACCTCTGGGAGCCGGAGACGAAAAAGTGCTTCCAGATCAAGGGGAAGGTGGAGGTCAGGACGAGCGGGCCTGACTTTGAGAAGATGCAGGCAATGGTGAAAGGGAAGAAGCCCGACGCCCCGGCAAAATCGCTCTTCGTGATGAAGGTCACCGAGGTCTTTTCCTGTGCGCCCGGTCCCGGCGCCGGGAAGAAAGTGCTGTAACACCGGGAGTATCCGGACTTCCGTACCTTTTTTTACCCGCCCCCCTGTTGTTTTTGAGAAGAGGGATTCTCGCCCACACAAGAGAGCGAAGAGCGATTTTTTCTGACACCACTGTTCCCCCCTTCCCCGTGGCAACGCTCATGGCGCTGGAACCCCGCGAGCCCTTATGTCCGCTGTTCAGCACGGGAAAGCGTAACCTGGCCGGAATACGTGCGAATGGGCCGCTGGTTGCGAGCCCTGCCCCCCCATGAAACTCCAATGCTCCGGAAGGGGTTTCATACCGGCGGTGGATCGCATCTCCCTCACCTCTGTTATTCGCCAGGAGTTCCCCCCTAAGAGACAGCGAAACAGATCATCCTGTCAGGATACTCCACATCTCCCGCGCGATTGCAGTCCTGGAATATAATCCCTGCCCGCGAGCAGGGTTACGGCGGAAACGACACGGGAAGATCCAGGCAGGAAATTGCCGGAGAAGAAAGGAAAGAACAGGAGAGTTCGAATGAAAGACGAAAGAGATGGGGGAACTCAGGCGGACATTGCCGCGAGTTCCACGTCCTCCTCCTTCAGTGTTTTTCGTCCTGCATGCATCGCCAGCTTGTTTGCCTCACGGGTGAGCTGGGCAATGTACGCTTCAGTCTTCTCCAAAAGCACGGTAGCCGCATCGTGTCCGACACGCTCTGCGCCACTCTTCTTGGCAATCCGCACGATTGCCGCAATAGGTAAATCTGCCACCTTATTACCTCAATGTAATGAGGAAAATAGTAATATTTATACCTTGTGTAATTTCGGGCCTGTTTTTTCAGGGCCTGGGAAAAAGGTGGGCATCCGGTTACCGCTTTTTCCGCTCCTCAATGAGCCGTGCCTGGATCCCATAATATGCCGACACCCCGATCGCATGGCACTGATCGAGTGTCGTACTGTCAAAGGAGACCAGGTCGTCCGAGTAGACTCCTTCAGGCGAGGACCGCCCCAGCACCCGGCAGCAGCCCTTGTAGAGCATGAGATCCACCGTTCCCGATACCTTCTCCTGGGACTGGGTAATGAAAGCGTTCAGGTCATGAAAGAGCGGTTCGTGGACGAGACCCATGTACGCGAGCTCGGACCACTTGTCGTCTACCATCCGCTTGAAGGCGAGCTCCTGGCGGGTGAGGGTGAGGTGCTCGAGATCGGCATGGGCGGCCAGGATGACGGTTGCTGCCGGGTGCTCGTAGATCTCCCGGGCTTTCAGGCCAAGGATGCGGTCCTCGATCATGTTGGACCGCCCGATCCCGTGCCGCCCGGCAATCAGGTTCAACCCCTGGATAAGGTCAAGCCCGCTCATGGCATCTCCGTTCATGCCTGCGGGCACCCCTTTCAGGAAGTCAAGGGTGATCACCTCAGGCGTGTCCGGTGCCTTTTCCGGAGCGACCGTCCACCCATAGATCTCCTCGGGAGGATGGTACGCAGGGTCTTCGAGCCGTCCGCCCTCGATACTCCGGCTCCAGAGGTTCTCGTCGATGCTCCAGGGCTTCTCCCGTGCTACCGGCACCGGGATGTCATGCTCCTTTGCGTATCCTATCTCCCAGTCCCGCGTCAGGTTGAGCTCGCGGATCGGCGCGATAACCTCGAGGCCGGCGATCCGGAAGATGAAATCGAACCGGAGCTGGTCATTGCCCTTGCCCGTGCAACCATGCGCGACCGTCTTTGCCCCTTCATGGAGGGCGACCCGTACCACTTCCTCTGCGATGAGCGGACGGGCAAGAGCGGTGCCCATCGGGTAACCCTCGTAGGAGCCGTTTGCCCGGATGGCGGGGAAGAGGTACGCATTCACGAACTTCTCCCGCGCATCGATGGTGTAGTGGGTATCGGCGAACTTCTCTCCTTTCTCTGTTGCGACTGCGATCTCCTCGTCTCTCTGGCCGACATTCACAGCGACAGTTACGACCCGGTCGTAGTCGTACCGCTCTTTCAGGAGCGGGATGCAAATTGAGGTGTCAAGGCCGCCTGAATATGCCATGACAACAGTTCCTTTACCCATTTTTTATTGCTCCGTACTCTGCCCGGAAGGGCATATTGTACCTACTACATGCCACATCGCGGATAATAATACTACCAGAAATCTCCGGGAATAACACCCCTCCCGGGACCACCCGGCATACCCGGATGGATTCGCCTGCATCATACCCTTTTGGAAAAATGGGGGGATAGTTACCCTGCGTGATGGTAGTGTGCGAGCGGCTCGATGGTGATCTCTTCTTTCTGGATCGCCTCGATAGCAAGGGCTGCCGCCCGTGCCGCCTGGACCGTGGTGATATAGGGCACCCCGTAATCGACGGCTGCCCGCATGATCTGGTAGTGGTCCTGCCGGGACTGCTTGTCAGACGGGGTGTTGATGATCAGCCGGATCTCGCCGCGCCGGAGGAGATCGATCACGTTCGGCGACCCCTCCTGCACCTTACGCACGAGATTCGCATCGATACCTGCCTGGGAGAGGTACTCGACCGTCCCTGAGGTCCCATAGAGGGAGAGACCGAGAGACCGGAGCTTCCGGGCAATCGGGACAACCTCGTCCTTCTGCCCTGAGATGACCGAGATGAAGATGTTTCCGCGGACCGGCAGCTCGTTATCGGCCGATATGCAGGCCTTGTAGTACGCCCTCCCGAAATCATAATCGATCCCCATGACCTCGCCCGTGCTCTTCATCTCGGGGCTGAGCACCGTGTCCACACCCGGGATCTTGTTGAAGGGGAGGAGCACCTCTTTGACTGCCGTATGACCTATCCGGGGCTCATGGACCCCGAGGTCCCGCAGCTTCTTCCCGATCATCACCTTCGCCGCGATCTTTGCGAGGGGAATACCGGTGGCTTTCGAGACGAACGGGACCGTCCTGCTCGCCCGCGGGTTTGCCTCAAGGATAAAGACCGTATCGTCCTTTACCGCCATCTGGAGGTTGACGAGCCCCACCACTCCAAGCCCTAACGCGATCCGGGTGGTGTATTCCCGTACAGTTGAAAGGACGGCCGGGGAGAGCGACTGGGTCGGTATCACGCACGCCGAATCCCCGGAGTGGACTCCAGCCTCCTCGATATGCTCCATGATTCCACCAATCAGCACCTCCTCCCCGTCACAGACGGCATCGATATCCAGCTCTATGGCGTTCTGGAGGAACGAATCAATCAGTACCGGGTGGTGCCTGCTCACCCGTACCGCTTCCTTCATGTATCCCTCAAGCTCGATCTCGTCGTGCACGATCTCCATCGCCCGGCCCCCCAGCACATAGGACGGGCGGACGAGGACCGGGTACCCGATCGCGGCAGCCTTTGTCCGGGCCTCTTCGATCGAGTATGCCGAGCTGTTGGGCGGGCTCGGGATATCCAGGTCCCGCAGGAGCTCGGAGAACCGGTCCCGGTCCTCGGCAACATCCATCGAGTCGGGAGACGTGCCGAGTATCCGGGTCTTCATACCCCGCTGCTGCAGCGCCTCGTGTATCGGCATTGCCAGGTTCACCGCGTTCTGGCCGCCGAACTGGACCATGACCCCGTCATATGAATCCTTCGTGAGGATATTCATGATGTCCTCGAGTGACATCGGCTCGAAGAAGAGCCGGTCCGAGGTGTCGAAATCGGTTGAGACCGTCTCGGGGTTGTTGTTGACGATATGGACCTCTACGTGTTCGTCCCTGAGCGCCTTCACTGCATGTACCGTGCAGTAGTCAAACTCGATCCCCTGCCCGATCCTGATCGGACCGGATCCCAGAATGAGAACCTTCTGCCGGTTGTTTGCCGGGATCTCGCAGGTATCGCCCCGGGTTGAGTAGAAATACGGCGTGGTGGCAGGAAATTCTGCAGCACAGGTATCCACCATCTTGTATACGGGATCCCCGGAGAGGTTCCGGATCTCGGCTGCACCGATCCCGGTCAACGCCTCGAGCTCGGTGTCCGTGAACCCATAGATCTTGGCGAGGAGAATGTCATCCTTGCACGGACCGGCTGTAAGCCGGGTCTCAAGCTCGACGATATTCCTTATTTTTTCAAGGAAGAACGGTGCAATATCGGTGAGATTCTGTATCTCGGTGAGGGTAAATCCTGCCCTGAACGCATCGAAGAGTGTCGGGAACCGCTCATCGGTCGGGCGGGAGAGGATCATCCGTATCTCGTTTCCGTTGGTATGGCTGTATACGTCGGTATCAAGGGAGCGGATGGCTTTTTTGAACGCCTCTTCGACGCATCGGCCGATCGCCATCACCTCGCCTGTGCTTTTCATTGCGGTCGTGAGGCTCCGGTCCGCATTCTTGAACTTGTCAAACGGCCAGCGGGGAACCTTGACCACGATGTAATCGATCGCGGGTTCGAACGATGCCGGGGTGCACCCCGTGACCGAGTTGGTGATCTCATCCAGCCGGAGTCCGATCGCAATTTTTGCAGCGACCCGTGCTATCGGGTACCCGGTGGCCTTTGATGCGAGTGCACTTGAACGGGACACTCTCGGGTTCACCTCGATGACCCGGTAGTCGCCGTCCTTATACGCGAACTGGATGTTGCACCCTCCCTGCACATCGAGGGCGCGGATGATCTTGATGGAAGCGCTCCGCAGGAGCTGGAACTCGTCGTCCCGCAGTGTCAGGATCGGCGCAACCACCACGCTCTCCCCGGTATGGATGCCCATGGCATCGACATTCTCCATACCGCAGACGATGATGCAGGTATCTGCAGCGTCCCGCATCACCTCAAACTCGATCTCCTTCCATCCGACAACGCTCTGTTCGACGAGCACCTGGCGGATCCGCGATCGGGAGAGCCCTATCTCTACAATCCGCAGGAGCTCGTCCCGGGTATGCGCGATCCCTCCGCCGGAACCGCCGAGTGTGTATGCCGGCCGGATGATGGCCGGGAGCCCGACCGTTTCAAGAGCAGTATCAACCTGGTCGATCGACTGCAGGATCATGCTCTTTGGCACCGGCTCCCCGATCTGCTCCATCAGGGTCCGGAACTTCTCACGGTCCTCTCCCTGGTAGATCGCCTCGAGCGGGGTCCCGAGGATCCGGACATCCCTGAGTGCGCCCCGCTCGGCAAGCTCGGCGGTCATGTTCAGGCCGGTCTGGCCGCCCATCCCTGAGAGGATACCGTCGGGTCTCTCCCGCTCGATGATCTTCTCGATGATCTCGGCCCGGATGGGCTCCACGTAGATCACATCGGCGGTCTCGGGATCGGTCTGGATGGTAGCAGGGTTTGAGTTGACAAGGATGACCCGGACCCCCTCCTCGCGGAGCGCACGGCATGCCTGTGTTCCCGAGAAGTCGAACTCTGCAGCCTGCCCGATCTGGATAGGGCCTGAACCGATAAGGAGGACGGTCCTGATCTCCGGATTTTTGGGCATTTCAGTCAAGCCTCCGGAACATGGTATCAAAGAACGGAATTTCCGTATCACGCGGGCCGCCGTGGGCCTCGGGGTGGAACTGGACACAGGTGATATCCAGGTACTCGTTCTCGAATCCCTCGAGCGACCCGTCGTTCACATTTGCGTACAGAACCCGGCACCCTTCAGGCAGTGAATCGGCGGCTACCGCAAAGCCGTGGTTCTGGGTGGTGATGTAGATGCTCCCGTCCTTGTACCTGACCGGCTGGTTGCTCCCCCGGTGCCCGAATTTCATCTTATACGTATTCCCTCCCAGGGCAAGGCCGCAGACCTGGATCCCCATGCAGATCCCGTATATCGGGAGTGTACCGGCGAGCTCGCTCACGCAGCGGATGGCATGTGCGGCATGGACCGGATCGCCGGGACCATTGCTGATGAAGAGGGCATCAGGCCGGCAGGCCGCCACCTGGTCGGGAGTGGTATCATGGGGAAAGACATGGATGTCAGCATTCCGGGCCTGCAGGGAGAGGATCATATTCTTCTTTATTCCCAGGTCAAGCACAGCAACGCGTTTCCCCGACCCCTCCAGGTGATAGGGTCTGGTGCAGGAGACTGCCGGTATCAGATCGCAGTCCGATATTGGAGGTACGTTTCGTGCACAGGTAACCGCGTACTCACCGTCATCATCCCCAACGACCAGTGCGGCCCGGAGGGTACCCTGGACCCGGGTCTTGATGGTCAGCATCCTCGTATCAACCCCCTGGATCCCCGGGAGCCCGCAATCGGCAAAGTAATCTGACACTGACGGCCCAATTTCAGGGATGGCGCAGATCTCGCGCGCAATACAGCCCCCTGCCCAGACCCGCGGGTGCTGGAAGTTCTGATGGTCTACCCCGTAGTTGCCGATCGTCGGGAAGGTGAACATCAGGATCTGCCCATGGTAACTCGGGTCGGTCAGCGCCTCCATGTACCCGGACATCTGGGTGGTAAAGACCAGTTCCCCCGCACATTCCCCCTCTGCACCGAAACCAACACCTGGCACAAACGTGCCATCCTCAAGACCCAGGACCGCCTTCATGATTCCATACCTATTGGGTATGATTACGTTTAATAGGTAGCGGAGAAGCGTACAACACGGGCGCTGTGACCAGGCAGTGACTCGTGCCCTCAGGATTTCTCTGGCTTTCGTATATCCGGCATATGCGATTAATTTTTGAATTCAGAAATTATTTTTTGATAAATTTCAATAGTATCGCGAATTATAAGATTAAAAATGATATGGGCGCTTTTACATGCATAGAATCGGGAATAAAAAAAGTTAAGTTGGAATACTGCACCATGGTTATCATGGTTGTACCATCAAAAATCTTTTTCACGAAGGGCGCAGGCGTCCACCGGGACCGTCTTGCGTCGTTTGAGCTCGCCCTGCGAAAGGCGGGGATCGAGAAGTACAATCTCGTCTATGTCTCGAGCATTTTTCCCCCGAACTGCAGATTAGTAACGGTCGATGAAGGATCACGTTTGCTTGAGCCAGGGGATATCACCTACTGCGTCATGGCAAAAAATGATACAAACGAGCCGAACCGCCTTATTTCTGCGGCAATCGGGCTCGCCCTCCCCAAAGAGGCACAGGAATACGGGTACCTCTCCGAGCACCATGCTTACGGCGAAACAGCAGATAAAACCGGAGACTATGCCGAGGACCTTGCCGCAACGATGCTTGCAACCACGCTCGGGATCGAATTTGATATCAACAAGGCATGGCAGGAGCGTGAGCAGATCTACAAGGCGAGCGGCAAGATCATCAAGACTACGAACATCTGCCAGTCAGCACAGGGTGACAAGAACGGGCTCTGGACAACAGTCATAGCTGCTGCGGTATTCATCTCGGATTAATGGGGCTTTTTCACCTTTTTCTCTCTGCGCTATCGCCTGTTTGTGGATCCTCCCCTGATTGACAGAACCAATAAATAGACAGGAACACCATCCTCCAGTAATGACGGGAACATGGATCCGTGTCGCCGGGGTCCTCCTCCTCCTGGTGATGATATCCCTCTCGGGGTGCGTTGAAGTGCCGAAAGGAAGTACCGATGCCACCGGGCAGGCAGGGAACAGCGGTGATACAAGGGGCGGAACGGGGCCTGGTGCCACCGCGACCCAGGCTCCGGTTACCGGGTTCCTTACCCCCGCCACCCCATTCCCCGCAGAAACGACCCCTTTCCAGACTATGTCGTGGACACGCTTCCCCGACGAGTCCCCGGTCCATGTTGAGTATGTTGCTCTCTACTATACGGTAGTCGCGTTCCGGAATACCCGGACTGCATACAGCTACAACCTTGTCTATGCGCCACTTGTGATCGATATCTGCATCAAACCGAACATGACCACCCGGACCATCTGGTATGAGGACCGGTTGGGGAAAACGACGGAACGCACCGAGACCATCACCACGATAAGCCCAAACGCCTGGTTCGAGGTGACTGTTCGTGACAGTTCAAGCGGGAATATCGTTGCGAAGGAAGGGTTTGCCCGGCTCTACAGCGTGGATACCGCAAAATCCCTGGTTATCAGGAGTCCGGGGAACTACCTGATCGAGTTTACCGGGAATGATATCACGGCCGAGATCCAGATCCGGGTCCAACGGGCAGAGAACCAGACGGGCGCTTCACTCCGGACGCTCTCCTGCAGGCCCTGATTCAGGGTGATCAGCTGGAAGGAGATCCCCCATATCCTCGAGCTTGTTGATATTGACAAAACTGATCAGGCCCGGGTCAAGGGATCGGAACTGGTCCACCGGAACATAGGTGGCATCGAGATTCTTCACCATTTCACGGAGGGAGAGCGAGATGTGATCGTCGAGATATGCCAGGAGGGGCTCGCGCCGGTACACCGCATGGAGCGGCTCAAGCATATCCTCACTCCACGAGGGGATTGCAGCATCGTACGCACCCAGTGCATCAAACAGGGCTGCAACAATCCGGGTGCTGACGCAGGGCATATCACAGGCGCAGACGAAGAGCAGGTCGCCCCTGCTGGCATGGACTCCGGCGTGAAGTCCGCCAATCGGGCCGATACCCCTCCTGATGTCATGGACACACCGCACCCCGTCAATACAGGCAAACCGCTCGCAGTGCTCCTCATCCTTTGCTACGAGGATAATCTCGTCTACAACCGGTTCCAGGGAACTGATGAGGCGCTCGATGAAGGTCTTTCCCTGGAAGACGAAGAAGTACTTCTCCATACCGTTCACCCGGCGTCCCTCCCCGCCGACCAGTACGATTGCAGACCTCATAGCCCCCATTCTCCCTCTCCTCTCACCGGATGTCCCTCCCCTGGTCGTGCCTGAACCCCCATGGCCGGGTCACGCTGCTGCCCCGGGGTTCATGCTGACCCCTGCCACATCCCGGGCCGCTCCCCGGGATCAGGGTGGCCCCTGGTATGATTCCTGCAGGCCGCAAAGCGTTCATAGGGTCGTTTGTTCAATCCCTGTACCACAGCCCGATGCAGCCACTCACGTGTGGCGGTAAAACGTCTGGTAATCCGTCCTCTTATCAGGGTTAGGAGGTTTGTCTACTTCGTCTTTTTCCCTTGCGTTCCATGGTGAGCAGGTCCTCCTTTATCGCGGGGTCCGGGGTGAACCCCCCGATCCCCGATTGCGAGACAACCCGATGGCAGGGTACCACGAGGGGGACCATGTTCCTCCGCATCGCCTGGCCGACCACCCGCGGGCTTGTCCCCGCCCGCCTGGCAATATCCCCATAGGTCACGGTCTCTCCGTAGGGGATGCGCCGGACTTCTTCGTAGATCCTGGCATATATCTCGCCGGGAGGCAGGGCCCCTGGTTCATGTACTGAGAGGTCTACCACCTTCCCGGCAAGGTACCGGGCGATCGTGACCGGGACCGGACCCTCGAGCAGTAATCGTGAGAACCGCACCTGGTAGATCACGTTGCCCGCCCACCAGACATGGACATACCAGAGCCCGAAACGGGCCGACCCGGTATTCATTTCCATCGTTTCACCGCCCCGGAAAAGGATTCAGCGTTACATTCCACGAGCTCCCCGCGTATCCAGGGCGGAAGGCCGGTCTTTACCCTCGGCTCGAGGAACCGTCGGTCCCCGAGCACGAGGACGCCCCGCTCTTCCGGGGTGCGAAGCACCCTCCCGATGGCCTGCTGGGCCCGGTTCAGGGCAGGGAGGGTGTAGCTGATAAACTCGCCTTCCGCCCCGAATCGCTGCCGGTAGTAGTCGATGGTCATCTGCCTGACCCGGTTGTAGGGTGCGAGCGGGAGACCGATCACCATCGCCCCGGAGAGGAGCTCGCCCCGGTAATCGAGGCCTTCGCTCCACTTGCCGCCAGCGACGGCAAAGAGGATCCCGGATTTTCCCTGGGCCGGGAGAGAAAGGAAGGTGCGCAGTGCCTCCCCGGCATCCCGTGCGTCTTTCGGCTCTATGATAAGGTTCCTCCGTGCAAGGGGGTGGGCAAGCATCTGCGCGTACGTATCCAGGATCTGGTAGGACGGAAAATAGACGGCAACATTCCCTTTCAGCTGGGAGAACGTCGTTATGTAGCGGGCAGTGCGGTCCCGGTTCTCACGGTTCTCCCGCATGGAGAACGCGGTCGTGATGTCCCCGGCGGCGAGAACCAGTCGGTTTTTTTTCGGGAACATGTTCGGGAGCGAGCAGGTCACGGCAGGAAGATCGCCAAAATAGTACTTCCGGTAACTCTCCAACGGTGAGAGCGTGCCCGAGATAAGGACGGTGCAGTGATGTGCCGTGACCAGGTCCCGCAATCGTTCCGACGGGTCGATGTTCCGGACCTCCAGTACAATATCTGTATCGTCTTTCCGGTACAGGGTCAGGTAGGCCGGGTCGGTGGACGAGCAGGATATCCGGAAGAGAAACTCGTTCAGGGTCTCGGTAGCGCTCGTCGCATACTCCCCGGCCATCATGTTCTTCTCCCTGATGTGCTCGCTGATCTGCATAAGGTCTTCGACAACGCCGGACATATCTGCGTAGAGCGATCCCCGTACCACCATCCGGTCAAAGATGGCCGGGTCAAACCAGTCTTCGGTCTCGCACGAGTTCCGGAGCCCCTGCATGAACGACCCGATATTTTGGATGATCTGGACGATTGCCGCGGCACTCTTGAGGTGACGGCGAATGCCGGACAGCTCCCGTTCTGCCTGGACGAGCACCGCTTCACCGATCCGGACGTCCATGATCCCGGTCATCACCTCCCCGCAGTTGTGCGCCTCGTCGATCAGCAGCATGGCGTCCCCCGGCTCGACCCCGAGGGAACCGTAGAGCTGGTCGCGGATATCCTCGTTGAAGAGGTGGTGGTAGTTGACAATCACGACGTCAGAGCGCTGGGCGGCGAGCAGGAGCATCTCGTAGGGGCAGGTCTCTGCCCCGATATCCCTGAGCTCGTCAGCCCGTGCCAGTTCCCGGGAGACCCGCTCGGCCTTTGCCTTCAGTGCCTGGGACGGGATCATCCGGAGACCTGAGCCTTCGGCGGACACAAAGACCCTGCTCCTGATGTAGTAGGGGCAGAGCACCGGGTGTTCGGGATCCAGTTTCCGGATCTGCTGCGTGATCAGGGGGTCCTTTGCCGGGACGAGCGATCCCTGCTCAGCCCGTTCGCGCATCAGGTTCGTAGAGATCGCCTTGACCCCTTCACATCGGCGGTACACATCCCCCGCACCCGGGAGAAGGCAGAGGCTCCGTTTCCCGATCAGGTAGGAGTAGGAGATCTGGCGTTTCCTCTTCCGGATCAGTTCAAGTTCCCTGATGAACGTGTTCAGCTGGCTGATGGTCCGGACCGCAACAAAGATCCTCCTCCCTGACCGTTCGGAGAGGAGTGCGGCGATCACGCTCGATTTCCCGCTCCCGGTGGGTGCATCGATCATCGCGATTCCCCCCTCACGTGCGCACTGCGCCACCCGTGCAAGCATCTCCCGCTGGTGGGGGCGGTACGATGCATACGGGAAATACTCGTCCAGCTTCTCCATCATCTAGTAATTGGTCCGGACTGTTTTTTATTCTTCCAGAGGAGAGATCACTCTACATGGCAATCCATCCCATTGACTTCCGCTATGGCACCCCGGAGATGCGGGCAGTCTTCTCCGAGGAGAACCGGTTTCTCTCCATCGTGCAGGCCGAGATCGCGCTCGCGAGGGCCGGTGCGGATTTTGACCTCATCCCGCCGGTTGCCGCCAGCCAGATAAAAGAGAATGCCCTGGCAGCCTCTCTTGCCCGCGCGAAAGAGATAGAGGAAGAGATCAACCATGACATGATGGCGATCGTGCGAGCAATTTCAGAGGTGTGCGGTGATGCAGGGGGCTATGTCCACTACGGCGCGACCTCAAACGATATCCTCGATACGGCAACCGGTCTCCAGCTGAAAGAAGCCCTTGGGATCCTGGATGCGAAGCTGCATTGCCTCCTCGCCGTCCTGGTATGCCGGAGCCGCGAGACACGGCACCTGGTCTGTGCAGCCCGGA
>DUGL01000216.1:0-1755 GCA_013331415.1 Methanoregulaceae archaeon
TCCAGGCAATCGACCGGGTCAGGGTCTATGCGCCGGAACGACCGGATTCGCGCATCGGGGTTGTCTCCTTCACCGTCGAGGGCCTCCACCCGCACGAAGTGGCCCAGCAGCTCGATGACAAGGCTGACATCCTGGTCCGGTCCGGCTACCACTGCTGCCAGCCGCTCATGGAGTACCTCGGACTTTACGATGGGACGGTCCGGGCGAGCCTTGCACTCTACACGACCGGGCAGGAGATCGAGCTCCTCATTGCGGGAGTCCGGGAGATCTGCCGGGGGATCTGATCGCCCGGTATGGCAGATTCTTGTCCTGACTGTCTCATCCCTTATAAAAATAGATCCACCCCTCTCCTCACGACACGATATGCTGACGTTACAAGACCCTGACAGATGCAGCGCTTCTTCTCTCTCCAATCCCGAATGAGTGAAGAGATATAGTCCTGGTAAGAAGGAGCTCCCCCGGCAATCCTGGCAGGAATTCCGGGGCTTTCCCTGATGGAGAATATCGGTATACCACAGATATTCTCTCTTTCAATGACGGTATTGGAAGAATCCTGGCTCTGAAAGGTTCGATTCTCTTAAATGACGCTATATATCCCCTGCCCGCGGTATCCCTGTCCGGGTGAATCACCCTGGCTCTTCAGTCGCCTGCAGCCCCTCGACCCTCCCCCCATGGGTATACACCACCATCTTCGTGCCGCGGGCAAAGGCGACGATGCACACCCCGCTCTTCTCTGCCACCTCGAGGGCAAGGGTGGTAGTGGCACCCCGTGAAGCGATCACCGGGATACCGGCAACGAGACATTTACGGACCATCTCCGATGAGATGCGTCCTGATGAGACGACAAGGGTCCGGGAAAAGTCAATCCCCCTGCGCAGGCCGTGCCCGATAACCCGGTCGAGGGCATTGTGGCGGCCGATATCCTCAGCGATGGTGATCATCCCGTCAGCACCGGCAAGTCCGACACGGTGAATCCCCCCGGTCTTCCCATGGAGATCGGAGGCCAGTACTTCCCTGACGAGCCCGAGGATACGGTCCGGGGAGATGGAAAAGTCAGAGACGATCCTGGGGAGCTTATCCGCATCGATGTAGGATGTACTGCCCCCACAGCCCGACAGGATAGTCTTTTTGGGCCCGGTGACCTTGAACAGGTTCTTCGTGATGACGCTGATCCGGTTCTTCTCTGTCTTTATCGATTCGATCTCATCTGCTGTTTTGATGACCTGCTCCGTGAAGAGGTACCCGGTGACAAAATCCTCGATGCCATGTGGGCTCATCATCGACGTCATGACATGGCGGCCGTTGATGAAGAGGGCATAGGGCACCTCCTCCACAACCTCATGGACGGACCGTTCATGGCGTTCACCTTCGATCCGGATGCAGGGGACTGATCGATACATCATGCTCATGTCAGTCCTCGCAGGCAATAAGGAGTGTCCACGGCAGCTCCGGAAAAAGAGGTCCCGGGAGGAGAAACCTGCCGTCACCCGAAAGAATACACTCCGGGTGATGCTGATTCAGGGATGATGCCCCTTCACCCACCGATGACCGTCAGCGAGGTACTCCTTCTTCCAGATGGGAACCCGCTCCTTGATCCGTTCGAGAATGTACTCGCACCCCTGGAATGCCTCCTTCCGGTGACCTGCCGCGACAACGATCAGGAGGATGTTCTCACCGACCCTGAGATGCCCGATGCGGTGCACGATATCCACCCGCTGCAGGTTGAACTGGCGGACGGCAGCATCGCGGATCTCG
>DUGL01000216.1:1952-4111 GCA_013331415.1 Methanoregulaceae archaeon
CGCAAGAGAGCACGGTCAACCGTACCCATCCGTCACTATGGGCGCAGGGTATGAGCCTTCCCGGGTCATTCATCCGGCAGTTCACACCCCTCTCCGCCTTCGTGGTGGTGCGGGCTCTTCTCTTCCCACGGGGGCAGCCCCTGTTTTACCCGGTAATCGTTGATCGCCGTGTGGATGGCTTCCTCGGCCAGAACCGAGCAGTGCATCTTGATCGGGGGGAGACCTTCCAGCGCCTCGGCGACCGCCTTATTCGATATCTCCCAGGCTTCTTCGAGCGTCTTTCCCTTCACGAGCTCGGTCGCCATGCTGCTCGATGCGATGGCCGCACCGCAGCCGAACGTCTTGAATTTTACATCAACGATACGGTTATCCTCGATCTTCAGGTACATCCGCATGATATCCCCGCAGACCGGGTTCCCGACCTCCCCGACACCGTCCGGGTTCTCGATCTCCCCGACATTCCTCGGGTTGGCAAAATGGTCCATCACCTTCTCACTATACATGGCACTCCTTCTCCTTCCCCGGGTAGAGGGGGGACATAGCCCGCAGCTTCCCGATGATCCCCGGCACCGTCTCGAGCACGGTATCGATCTCCTCGTCAGTGTTCTCTTCCCCGAGCGTCAGCCGGAGCGATCCGTGCGCAACCTCGTGCGTGAGGCCGATTGCGAGCAGGACATGGGATGGTTCAAGGGACCCGGAAGTACAGGCACTCCCGGTCGATGCACAGATCCCGTAAGCATCGAGACTGAGGAGGATCGATTCGCCCTCGACATACTCAAAACTGATGTTCACATTGCCCGGAAGTCTCTTCTCCGGGTGCCCGTTGAGCCGGGAATGCGGCACGGAGGAAAGGAGCCCGGCAATCAGCCGGTCCCGGAACCTTTTCTGCCGTTCCATCTCCCGGGGCAGGGACTGCACAGCAAAGTCGAGGGCAGTCGCGAGACCGACAATTCCGGCGAGGTTCTCGGTGCCTGCCCGCCGGTTCCGCTCCTGGGCGCCACCGTGGAGAAACGGATCGATCCGTGTCCCCTTTCTGATGTAGAGCACGCCCACACCTTTTGGTCCGTTAAACTTGTGGGCAGAGAGCGAGAGCAGGTCGATGTTGTCATCCTTTACCGAGAGCGGGATGTGGCCGACTGCCTGGACCGCATCGGTATGGAACGGGATGCCATGATCACGGGCAATCTTCCCGATCTCCCGTACCGGCTCGATCGTGCCGATCTCGTTGTTGGCGGTCATGATGGAGATCAGCGTGGTCTTCTCCGTGATGGCATCCTCGAGCATCCCCGGGTCTGCAAGCCCGGTCGCATCGACCGGGAGGAATGTGACGGAAAAACCCTGTTTAGCCAGGTACCGGGTCGGGTAGAGCACTGCATGGTGCTCGATAGCCGAGGTGATGATGTGGTCCCCTCTCTTCCTGTTCGCAAAAGCGACACCCTTTATCGCCCAGTTATCAGACTCGGTCCCCCCCGATGTGAAGTAAATCTCGCCCGGTTCGGCACCAAGTGCCCGTGCCACGGACTCCCTGGCTGATTCCACCACCTTCCGTGATTCCCGTGCAATGCGATAGATCGATGAGGGGTTTCCGAACCGGTCGTGGAAGTAGGGGAGCATCGCTTCAACGACCTCCGGCCTCGCGGGCGTGGTGGCCGCATGATCCAGGTAGATGACCCGCTGATCCGATACCATCTCAATTCCTCTCTGCTACCCGGCTACTTAATCCCTGTCCCGGGACAAAAACCGGACGTGCCGGGAGCAATGCTGCAACGGCAGAGTATTCACAATTGTGAATAACCGTTGGATACCGTGTCTTATAATCATTGGCATTGCGATTGCAGTTCTCCCGAGGATACTTGCAAAGAACGTGTCCCTGACCTGTCCTCTCCTGCTCCTGTCATGACAAAAACCCCTCGCGGCGTCAGATGGGGGATTACTCAAGGAGGGTGTCATGATTCCTCCTTTTTCCAAAGCCGGGATGTCCATCGGTTACCTGCCCCCATCCGGGAACTGCCCGCAGGGTCGCCCTGGTATCCTCGCGAGAGGGTAAAATGGTGATGCACGGGGATAATGAGACAGAGGTGACAGGGATTTGACCCGGTCTTGTTATCGCCGTAGCGTTTCGCCCGCGTGAGGGAGAGGCGGCGGTATGACCGGGTCAG
>DUGL01000120.1 GCA_013331415.1 Methanoregulaceae archaeon
GTTTTTTATGAATAGGGAACGATCCGGAAGGCAACGGGCCGGACCACCTGCAGGCTGCGACTGCTGCCAGGGAGCCCTCAATTCCTGTCCTGTGCATGCCTTTTTTCCTCCGGGAGAGAAAAAAGTATTACCTGATCAGAACCGACCTTTTTAACCATGTCATACCTGGCCACGACCGACCATGAAGTTGCCGCCATCATAGAAAAAGAGCGGCTCCGTCAGCAGAACGGGCTTGAACTGATAGCCTCCGAGAATCTCGTCAGCAGAGCGGTGCTGGAGGCCATGGGATCTGTCATGACCAATAAGTACGCTGAAGGGTACCCCGGGAAACGGTACTACGGGGGTTGTGAGTTCCATGACATGGCCGAGAACCTTGCACGGGACCGCTTAAAAGAGCTTTTTGGCGCAGAGCACGCAAACGTCCAGCCCCATTCCGGGACACAGGCCAACATGGCCGTCTACTTCTCGGTCATGGAATGTGGCGATTCCCTCATGAGCATGAGCCTCTCGCAGGGAGGCCATCTCTCCCACGGGTCACCGGTCAGCTTCAGTGGCCGGCTGTACAAGGTGGCCCAGTACGGCGTGGACCTCAGGACCGAGACGATCGATTACGGGGCTGTCGAGGAACTGGCACGGAAAGTCCGGCCGAAAGTACTGGTCTGCGGTGCGAGTGCCTACCCGCGGGTCATCGATTTTACTGCCTTCCAGGAGATTGCAGAATCGGTCGATGCAGTCTGCATGGCCGACATTGCCCACATCGCAGGTCTCTGTGCCACCGGCCTGCATGAATCGCCGGTCGGGGTTGTCGATTTCACCACGACCACCACCCACAAGACACTGCGGGGACCCCGGGGGGGTGCCATCATGTGTGATGCGGAATACGCCACCCAGGTCGACAAGGCGGTCTTCCCCGGCATGCAGGGAGGCCCGCTCATGCATACCATCGCGGCAAAGGCGGTCTGTTTCAAGGAGGCGCTCCGTCCCTCCTTCCGTGACTACAACCGGCAGATTGTGAAGAACTCCCAGGCCATGGCGACCGTGCTCGATGACGAAGGGCTTCGCCTCGTCTCCGGTGGAACCGACAACCACCTGATCCTGCTCGACCTCACCAACCTCGGGCTCACCGGGCTCGAAGCAGAGGTAGCCCTCGGCAGGGCCCATATCACCGTCAACAAGAATACCATACCAAACGAGAGCAGGAGCCCGTTTGTGACGAGCGGCCTCCGTATCGGGACCCCTGCGGTCACCACCCGCGGCATGAAAGAGGATGAGATGCGGCGGATCGGGCACTTTATTGCCAGGGTGCTCAAAGACATCCATAACGAGGCGACGATACAGAAGGTGGGGGCCGAGGTGCACGAGATGGCAACAGGATTCCCCCTCTATCCCGAGTGACATGATCCTTGATGGGAAGAAGATCCAGGAGAGACGGCTCGAACTCCTGAAGGAGGCGATCGATGAATCGGGGCTGTTCCCCCGGCTCGCCACGGTCATTGTCGGATCTGATCCGGCATCAGAGCTGTATGTCCGGATGAAGCACCGTGCGTGTGAACAGGTGCATATCGGGTCTGTCGGGATCACCCTGCCGGAGCGGGCTTCCACCGGAGAGGTCATCAGGGAAATACAGACCCTCAACAGGGATTCGGACATTTCCGGTATCCTTGTCCAGCTCCCCCTTCCTGCCCATATCGGGACCAGTGAGGTGATCGAAGCTGTGCTCCCGGAGAAGGATGTCGACGGGTTCCATCCGGTGAACCTCGGGCGCCTCTTCTCCGGACACCCGGTGTTCTCCCCCTGCACCCCGCAGGGTATCATGACCCTGCTCGATGAGTACCGGATCAACCCGGAAGGGATGCATGCGGTGGTGATGGGACGGTCGATCGAGGTCGGCCGGCCGATGGCGGCGCTCCTCCTCTCCCGGGATGCAACGGTTACGATCACCCACAGCCGGACCCGGGACCTGCCATCCATCACCCGGCAGGCCGACCTCCTGGTAGTGGCGATAGGGAAAGCACGGTTCGTCGGTCCGTCAATGATACATGCGGGTGCGGTCGTCATCGACGTGGGAACGAACCGGGTCGATGGAATACTCTGCGGCGATGTGGACTTTGACCTCGTGAAAGAGCATGCCGGTGCTATAACGCCGGTTCCCGGAGGAGTCGGCCCCATGACGATCACGACCCTGATGGAGAACACCTTCCTTGCGGCGAAGCGATCCCTATGCACCGGTGCGTGGTAGGCGGGATCACGATCGGGCAGGGGTTCCCTGTCCGGCTGATGGGGGTCATCAACTGCAGCCCTGAATCTTTTTTCCACGGCTCCTATGTCCGGCCCGGTACTGTCCGCATCCATGCAGAAGAGATGGTCTCGGAGGGCGCCGATATCATCGATATCGGGGCACGGAGCACGGCACCCCTGTCCCCCCCTGTCAGTGAGGAGACGGAGACAGAACGGATCCTCGCTGCACTCTCCGAACTTGACGGTTCAGGTATTCCCGTCTCGGTCGACACGATGCGGAGTGGGGTCCTTGAACCCTGTCTCGACCATGATATCCATGCTGCAAATGATATCTCGGGATTTGCCGATCCGGCGTATGCCCGGCGTGTCGGTGATGCCGGCCTGCCGGCTATTCTGATGGCATCCCGGGACCTGCCCGGTGACGCTGCAGGCTGGGATGATACCCTCGCCAACCTCTCTCTCGTGGTATCCCGCTGCGAGGCGGCGGGTGTTTCCGGATACGTCCTCGACCCCGGCATCGGGCTCTGGACACCGGGACGCATCACAGCCCTCGACTGGGAGATCTGCAGGAACTTTGATACCTGTGCCCGGTTCGGCCGACCGATCCTGGCCGCGGTCTCGCGAAAGACCTTCCTCGGTGAACCGGGCGGCCGTCCCCCGGAAGACCGGCTCCCCGCCTCCCTTGGTCTCACGGCACTCCTGATCGGGAAGGGAGCCGATCTGGTCCGGACCCATGATGTCGGCGAGACAGCCGCAGTGATCCGCATGGCCGCCCGGGTGGTTGAACGGACGTGACTGCATTTATCACGGTCGCAATCCGGACCGGGATCATCGGTGAAGGGGACGATATCGTGGCCGCGCTCCTCGAAGGGATATCCCGATCAGAGGCAGCACAGATCGAGGACGGTGATATCATCGTCATCGCTGAAACTGCACTTGCGACTGCAGAAGGATCCGTGGTCTGCCTGGAATCCGTCACACCGGACAGCGCATCGATCACCCTGGGCAGGACCTATGGCATCGACCCCCGGCTGGTTGAGGTAGTTGTCCGGGAGAGTGACGAGGTGGTCGGCGGGATCCCGGGTCACCTGCTCTGCATGAGGGGGGGAACCCTCCTCCCGAACGCCGGGGTCGATGCATCCAATGCCCCTCCGGGCTGCGTGGTCCTCCTCCCCAGAAACCCGGACCAGAGTGCCCGCCGCATCGCGAGCGAGTTCCACGCCCGGACCGGTGCCCGGAGCGGGGTGATTGTTGCAGATTCCCGGACCCATGCCATGCGGTCAGGCTGCAGCGGGGTCGCCATCGGGTGCTATGGGATCCCATCCGTCATCGATGCACGGGGAAAGCGGGACCTCTTCGGCAGGCCACTCGAGGTGACCAAGCAGGCTCTCGCCGACAATATTGCATCCGCGGCCGAGATCGTGATGGGGGAGGCCGATGAGTCCACCCCCGCTGCACTCATCCGCGGGCTCGGCATCCCGATCAGCGATTGCGAAGGGGTGGAGTCAATTGCCGCAGAGGACTGCCTCTTCATGGGGCTGCTTGCACGGGGGACAAAGGGGAGGGACTAAGTTCAGACGGCATTCCCGGAGTCTGTCCGGCTCACTTCCCTCCCCTGCAGGAACCGGATCACTTCCGCGATATCCGGGACGCTGTGCACCGGGTAGACCTTCACGAATACCACCCGCTGTTTCTCATCCAGGATGATGTTCGCCCGCTCCGAGAACCCGTTGGCATCCCTGAAGATGCCGTATGCCTGTGCCACCTTCCCGTGCGGCCAGAAATCGGCGAGGATCCGGGTATCCTCTATCTTCAGGGAATCGGCCCATGCCTTCTTGCAGGTGACAGAATCCACGCTGATCCCCACGGCAACCGTGTTCATCGATGAGAACAGCGCATAATTCTCCTCAAGCGACTGCATCTGGGCTGCACAGAAGTCTGTCCAGGCGAGCGGGTGAAACGAGAGGAGGACCCTCCTCCCCATCTCTTCCAGGAGCCCGAATGTCTGGCTCCGCTGGTCCTTGAGGGAGAAATTCGGTGCGTGTTCTCCCGGCTGGATGATGGTCTGGCGTTCCATTGGGTATCCTCACCGTACTCGTCTCGCTCCTGGCATATCAGGCCTCGCATCGGATCGTCCGGGAGTACACCCCGCCAGCCCGGGGGGGTCTTCCTGCCGGCATTCCACCCCAAGGAGTGGAGAGGCGGAACGGGGGTATACGACAGGAAACCGCCATTCCCTGGGTGTCCCAAGAGAACCCGGACGGTCTGTCCGGTATGGGTTCATACCCAGGGGAGAACGGGTGCCGGGATGCATGAAACCAGGCAGGGAGATCGAGCATTTTCCAGCCAGAGATCTGAGAATCGAGGAATTGCTGGTACCGGAATCCGTTGCTCCAGCAACGGAGAAGAGGCCCCGGAAAGGCATATGCCACTGTCAGCGATCAGGGGGTGTCCGTGCGGAGACGGTCCACACCGACTCTTCCCTTCTCGATGGTAATCGCAAACCCGAGCTCTTTTAAAAACCCGCTGCTCCTCCCCGTCCCATGGATGAGGAGTTCCACCAGGTCCTCCTTCTCATCGATATCGGTATGGATCAGGAAGGAATCGATCACTTCGCAGGAGAGCCCGCATTCTGCCGCGATAGCGAGGTGCTTCTGGAAACTCGCGCCATAGTAGCTCACCCGGAAGCGATCGGCACAGGAGAGGTATATCGCGTTCGTGCCACCGCCCCTCCCGGGGACGATAGCCATATCGGATGGGGTGGAAAGGAGTCTCCTGACTGCTGCCGCTCGCACGAGGGGTGTATCTGCCATGATGATCAGGAGCGGTCCGGAGGTCCGTTCCAGGTACGCATTGATCGATTCGTTCAGACCCCGCGGGTCCTGTACCACCCGGACACCCTCAAAAGAGAACGGCTCCGTCGCCAGGATCACCGGTTCACACCCTGCGCCAGTAACAGCGGTGATCACATCGCAGAGCATCAGCCGGGCAAATTTCTCCCGCTCAGGCTGATCGAGGACGCATGAGAGCCGGGTCTTGGGATTTGTCGGCTTGAACGGGATCAGGGCAGGGACTGACACGCTGCATACCGGTTGGACCAGACAGGGTAAAAAATCCTCCGCTCCTGCACACCCTTGCGCTGAGCACCTGCATCACCGTGCTTATATCTCCCGGGATCTTATCCTCTACTGGAGCATATGGATCCCCCTGCGATAACCTATACAAAGAATGTATTTCTCCCGCTTACTACCGTCTGCCACAACCGGTGCGGGTACTGCATCTTCCGGACACCCGTACGGGATGGCTGTATCATGGCACCGGGGGATGTGGAGACCATCCTCGCAGGAGGGGCAGCGCTCGGCTGCACCGAGGCGCTCTTCACTTTCGGTGAGCGCCCCGGCAGTGAACCCGGCTTCACTGCGCTCCTCGCCCGGTTCGGGTACCCTGACATCCTCGACTACCTCTACGAGCTCTGTATCCGGAGTATCGACCAGGGGCTCCTGCCCCATACAAACGCGGGAATTCTCACTGCAGGGGAGATGGAGCGCCTTCGCGAGGTGAATGCAAGCATGGGGCTGATGCTCGAGACCACCGCCGAGCTGCCCGCACACCGGGACTCGCCTGGTAAAAAACCGGAGGTCCGGATCCGGATGATAGAGGATGCAGGCCGGCTGAAGATACCGTTCACGACAGGCCTCCTCCTGGGGATCGGCGAGA
>DUGL01000105.1 GCA_013331415.1 Methanoregulaceae archaeon
TCTGCAGTCACCGCGATCCTCCCGCGCCTCCAGGGCTCCTACGCCATCCTGGTGGTTGCAGCAGGGGATCCCCGGATTGTTGCTGCACGGCAGCAGAGCCCGCTCGTCCTCGGGATCGGGGACGGGGCGATGGTTGCGGCATCCGACATGACCCCGGTCCTGGAGCATACCCGGCGGATGGTGGTGCTCGAGGACGGGGATGTGGCAACCCTCACCCCTGCAGCGATCGCGATCACCAACGGCGGGGTGGTTGTCGAGCGGGAGACGGAAATTGTCGGGTGGTCGGTCGAGGATACAAAGAAGGGGGGCTTTCGCCACTTCATGCACAAGGAGATCTTCGAGCAGCCTGGCGTCTTCGCTGATGCGATTCGTGCCCTGCGCCGGGAGGAGGTGCCCCCTGTGGTGCGGGAGGCGCGGGAGGTGGTGCTCGCTGCCTGCGGGACGTCGTACCATGCGGCGCTTGTCTTCCGGTACCTGCTCGAGGAGCGGTGCGGGATCCCGGCACGGGTCGAGTACGCGTCAGAGTTCCGGTATTTTCCTCCCCCGCTCACCGGGCTCGTGATCGGGATCAGCCAGTCCGGGGAGACGGCGGATACCCTCTCCGCGCTCCGGACGGCCCAGCTCCACCACTGCCCGACGCTTGCGGTGGTGAACGTGGTCGGGAGCTCGGCTTCCCGGCTTGCCGACCACACGGTCCTGATGCATGCCGGCCCCGAGATCAGCGTGGCGGCAACCAAGTCCTTCATCGCGGAGCTTGCGGTCTTCTTCCACCTGCTTGATGTGATACGGGCGGGGGCCTGTGGTGCCCGCCTCGACCATGCCCACCGGGCAATCGACGAGGCACTCCTCCTCGACCTCACTGACGCGGTGAACTGCTGCACCCCGGCACAGGACATCTTCTTCGTCGGGAGAGGGCCCTACTACCCGATCGCGCTCGAAGGGGCCCTCAAGATGAAGGAGATCTCGTACATCCATGCCGAGGGGTACGCTGCCGGGGAGATCAAGCACGGGCCCTTCGCCCTGCTCTCCCCCAAGACCCCGGTCGTTGCGATCGCACCCCCGGGCCCGACCTACGGGGTGATGGTCTCAAACATCCGGGAGATGAAGGCGCGGGGGACTCCCCTGATCATCCTCGGTGAGAAAGGGGACCGGGACCTCGCGGAGGTCGCGGACGTCTTCATCCCGCTCCCATGCGCAGACTCGGTTGCCGGGATCCTCTCGGCGACGGTCATCCTCCAGCTCCTGGCATACCATACCGCCGATGCGCTCGGGCAGGATATCGACCGGCCGAGGAACCTGGCGAAGAGCGTGACGGTGGAGTGAGCGGTTCGGTATTACGGGACAGTTCTGCCTGATGCCGACACCAGTACCTTTTCATACCGGGCAGCAAGGTGCCTCCAGTCATAGTGCAGGGCAATGTCCCGGTATCGGGAGGGATCGCCTGGTGCGGCAAGGATTGACGCTGTCTGGCTGACAAACGATGGCACATCATCATAGTAGAAGAGAGCATCACCGAGCATATGCTCAAGGGCAGCCATCCTGCTCGAGAGGACCGGCTTTCCACACGCGAGGTAGTTAAAGACCTTCCCCCCCACAGTCATCTCATTCTTGGCCATCTTCTTCAGGGGGTTTAATCCGATATCCATCGCCGAGATATACAATCCGAGGTCAGAGAAGGGAACGAGCCCGGTGAATATGACCCTGTCGGAAACACCACAATCATCTGCAAGGCGCTGGATGTGCGTTCCATAATCAGTGAAGAGGCCCGGCCCGACCACCAGGAGCGTCACATCAAGGGACGGGAGGGCTGAAATAACAGATTCCAGGTCAACCCAGTATTCAAGGGAACCGACATAGCCGAGTACCGGGCCATCAAGACCGAGTTTCTGTTTCGCCTCGATGGTCGGGAGCGGGGATAGTGTAGCGGTATCGACGCCGTTTGGGATTACCGTAACACCGGTTAACCCGGCATCCGCGAGATATTGAGAAAAGTCGCTGCTCACGGTGATGATTGATGTGGACTGCCTCAGGTTAAACGAGGTGATGGCTTTCACCCCGGACCTGATGACCCTCCCGAGAAGAGAACCCGGATAGTAGACCGATGCAGACTCCTCAAGGTGATCGAGGTAATCGAAGACAACGGGAGTGTCTCCAAGGCTTGCAAGGAATGAGGGGAGAATGTTTGCCGAGACGATGACATCGATCTCCTCCCGGCGAACCGTCCGGAGGAGGGAGGCGAGATGAAACGGCGCATTCAGCAGGTAGAAGAGGGAAGGGTCCTTTGCCGGGATGGGTCCTGAATTGATGAGGGTACAGTGTGTTTCACGGGGAATATTGTTTGAAAACTGGCCGATGCCGAAGTGGAGTACGAAGACCTCGTTTCTCTCTGCAAGGATATCAAAGATGAAATTGAGCCGGTTCGGCACCGGGTGCCGGGTCCAGTCCGTAGTGGGAATGACGAGAATCTTCATCGTTTCAGTGAGATGTTGGAAGATAAGGGGGATAAGGGTAATTGAAAAACAGGGAAGAGGCCCCTCCCTCCCTGGTCAGAGCAGCCCGACAGTCCGCAGGAGATCCCCTGCTTCCAGCCGGAGTTTCGGGTCAATCCCGAACAGGACAGAGAAATAGAGCAAAGCCCCGGTTACTATGATACCAAGCAGGTACAGTACTGATGGAATCCCGAGCACTGCCCGGAACATCAGCACCCCTCCTGCCATCACCGATGCGGCTATGATAATATTCATGATTGACCGGTGTTCAAGGATAATTTTCAGGTTTCGGGAAAGATACACGTAGGAAATGATTGCAGTCAGGGAAATAGATGCGAGTGTTGCCAGGGCAGCTCCAAGAATCCCAAGGAAGGGAATGAGGACAATATTGAGCCCGATATTGATTGCGGCTGCAAGGGATGTCGCGGCAAATGAATGCTTCGGGCGGTCCATCGCATTCAGGCAGGTGATCTGGAGCGTCACGAAGACCGTGACGAGCTGCATGATCAGCAATACCCTGAGTGCAGGTGTGCCGGAAACAAAATCAGCCCCATAGAAATAGTAGAGCATGCTGTCACCCAGAAGGATCCCCCCGGTAACGACAGGAACAGCAAGAAGCAGGGAGAATGAAATTGCCCGGGTAAGGGCTGAACCAATCGAGGGGAGATCCTTATCGGTATTCCATCGGCTTATCCTTGGGAAAAGAGCCGTATTCACTGCTATACAGATAAACAATGCAACTCCGGTCAGCTGGTAGGCGATCCGGTAAATTCCAACGTCCGCGTTTGTCAGGAAATACCCGATAAGGATGGTATCCGCAGTCGCGAATATGGTAAACCCGGTAGATGTCAGGAATATCCAGAATGAGAAGGAAAAGAGGCTTTGTAAGTGGTGTACACCAAACTTTGCCAGTTTGAGCGGAAGATAAGAGAAGTTGAGGATAAACCCGGCGAGGAGTCCGAGAATAAAGCCTCCCGCAAGGCCGGCAGCAGCGTATCCAAGGAACGTGGCGATGACCTGTATGAGAATCTTCACGGCTGAACTGACAAAATCGCTGATTTGCGCAACCCCCACTTTTCCCGACCCGTATACCCCTGATGATCCGAAGCCGGCAATGGTTCCGGCGATGAGGGCTAAAAACAGCCAGGGGAAGAGGCCGGATGAGGCAAATTCCCTGAAAAACGGTGCCAGGAAGAGAAGTGCTGTTAACGAGACTGCCAGCAGGATAACCCGGAGCACGATGTATGCAGAAAAATATTCGTCAGCTTCCCTGCCCTCGCTGATTCGTTTTATTGCTGCCCCCCCGAACCCTCCGTCCCCAACCAGGGAAAAAACTCCGTAATAAGAAAGAAAGAGGTAGTAGGATCCTAGTACTGCAGGACCAAGGACATGGGCGAAATACATGGTCGCAATGTATCCAAGCGCCGTAAGGCCGATGACATTGGCAAGAGAGATGAGCGATTGACGCCTGATAGGCTCGATAGACATGATACGGGAGATATACCGAGTGATAAAAGGCACAGCAACCGTTGGAGAGGGCATGCATTAATGATTTCTTTCGGCAGACTCACCAGGAGAAATCCGGGGGCGAATTGTTCTCCCGACCCCTCCCCACACAGGGCTTCGAAGATGATTTGAACTCTATGGCGTGGGATATTTGATGGTTGATGACAGAAAAGATCATCGTATACACACTTCCTCATGCAGTGATCTTGGTTTCCGGAGAGAATCTATGGTACAAAAAGCTTTCATCACCGGTATCACCGGCCAGGACGGTTCATACCTTGCAGAGCTCCTGCTCCATAAAGGGTATGAAGTGCATGGCCTGGTGAGGCGGTCCTCGACATTCAACACGAGCAGGATCGACACGATCTATGTCGATCCCCATGACCCCCATGCCCGGCTCTTCCTCCACTACGGGGACCTTGCCGATTCCGAGCAGATATCAAATATCATGTACAATACCCGGCCCGACGAGGTGTACCATCTCGGTGCACAGAGCCATGTCCGGGTGAGCTTCGACATGCCCGAGTACACCGGGAATGTGACCGCACTCGGGACCACCCGCCTCCTCGAGGCTGCCCGGCGGAGTAACCATACCCTCAGGTTCTACCAGGCCTCCTCGAGCGAGATGTTCGGGTCAGCAGCACCTCCCCAGAGCGAGACCTCATCGTTTCGTCCCCGGAGCCCCTATGCCTGTGCCAAGCTCTACGCGTACTGGATGGTGAAGAACTACCGCGAAGGCTACGATATGTTTGCCTGCAACGGGATCCTCTTCAACCACGAATCCCCGCGCCGGGGCGAGACGTTTGTCACCCGGAAGATCACCCGGAGCATCGCCCGCCTGCTGTCAGGGAAGGACAAGTACCTGTATCTCGGGAACCTGGATGCGAAGAGGGACTGGGGGTTTGCCCCCGAGTATGTCGAATGCATGTGGCGGATCCTCCAGCAGGAGAAACCTGATGACTACGTGATCGGAACGGGGGAGACGCACTCGGTCAGGGAGTTCCTCGATGAAGCGTTCTCGTATGTCGGGCTCTCTGTCGATGAGCATGTCCGGATCGATCCCCGGTACTTCCGGCCCACCGAGGTCGAGGTACTCATAGCCGATGCGACAAAGAGCGGGGAGCAGCTCAGCTGGAAGCCGAAGATCACCTTCCCTGCCCTTGTGCGGATCATGGTCGATTCCGACATGCGGGCCGCCGGGCTCGAGCCGATCGGTGAGGGTGACGAGATCCTGCAGAAGGTCTTCCCTGACAAGTGGTGGCGGGCGGACTGATCCACCGGGGGATCTGCAGGAGGGAACAGACCCCGGGTTGAATATCCCTGTCTCCTCTCATGTCCCCGTCCACCAGGAGAACGTGATCACGATCCCTGCCTGTGATACGGCGACGCAGAACTACCTCCCTGCCTGTGATCTGGTGGTGTCGAAATTCGGGCTGCATCAGCCCCGAGATAGTCCGTCCCGGGTACCGTACTGCTTGTGCCGGAGGTGGGGATTTACCGCGGACGCTTGCCTGATTGACGCGGTCACTGGGTGTGGACCTGTGAGGAGTTCTCATGGGTGGCAGTGGTGCGGGGAGAGTGGCTGGAGTTCTTTTCCAGCGATATGGGGTATAAAAGCACTGATATGCATGGACGATCCATTTCCTTCAATGGTGCCGATGACGTTCTCTCTGCCCTCGGTAAGGTGTTCCCGTGACATTCTGGGATGACAAACGCATCCTCCTCACCGGAGGTGCCGGGTTCCTGGGGTCATACGTGCTCGAGCAGCTCGCCCTCCGTGGAGTGGACCCAGGCCAGGTCCGGGTCCCGCGCAGCCGGGACACTGACCTCCGGAAGTGGGAGCACTGTGTCAGCGCGGTGAAGGATACCGATATCGTCATCAACCTTGCAGCCCGCGTCGGGGGCATCGGCTTCAACCGGGAGAACCCGGCGACCCTCTTCTATGACAATGCGATGATGGGGATCCAGCTGATCGAGGCCGCCCGGCAGGAGGGTGTCGAAAAGTGCGTCATCATCGGGACCGTCTGTGCCTACCCGAAGTTTACCCCGGTCCCGTTCAGCGAGGATAAGCTCTGGGATGGCTATCCCGAGGAGACGAACGCCCCGTACGGCCTTGCCAAGAAGATGCTCCTCGTCCAGTGCCAGGCATACCGTGAGCAGTACGGGTTCAATGCCATCTACCTCCTCCCGGTGAACCT
>DUGL01000131.1 GCA_013331415.1 Methanoregulaceae archaeon
AGCTCATGAAGAGCACAAATACTAGTGATTGCATCCTTTTCTGCATACCTCATCACTCCATTGAAGAACAGACCCCCAGTTCTCAGCCGCAGATGGCCCGCTGCCCTGGCCACGCATTTGCAGGGCATCCCCGTCTGTACCACGGCCATGAGAATAAGCGAGTGCTGGGTATTCTCCTGTACGGCAGGAAACTGTGACTCTGTACCTGATCAGATATTTAAATTATCCCTGATCGCTTGACCTTATAAAAGTTACCTGTATTTTCAGGATGGTTCAACCGTGAATTATTGCGCAGAATATCCCCTGAGGGAGGTAAAAATGGTAATTTATCGCCCTGATCCGCAATTGAAGATTATTCCGGACAGTATTTCATTCTGGATCGGGTGCGAGGGGATTGTCCCAGCCGGAACGGGGATTGGTCATCCTTCATGCATCTGACGATCACCATGTAGTTCCTGATCACAGGGCCATTTTCCATCGTTGTTCTGTATGATTCCCGGAAAATACCGGAGATACATAATGGACGGGTGAGAGAGAGCAGCGGCATCCTGCATTCTGATCTCCGCGATTCCTACGCAAATAGTCCGGGACCATCCACCAGGGAATTTCAAACAATTACCCGGTATCAGTATCGCGGGACAGCCCCGTCCCCTCGTACCCTGCTTTCATCTGCGGGAAGAGTATGACTTCCTTGATCGATGTGTTATTGGTCACGAGCATCACCAGGCGGTCGATCCCGAGGCCGACCCCGCCGGTCGGCGGCATCCCGTACCCCAGTGCATTGATGAAATCATAATCGAGCATCTGGGCCTCGAGATCCCCGGCTTTCCGCCGTTCATCCTGCCGCTGGAACCGTGCGAGCTGGTCGAGGGGATCGTTCAACTCCGAGAAGCCGTTCGCGATCTCCATCCCGCAGATGAAGAGCTCGAACCGTTCGGTGAAGCCTTCCTTTTCCCGGTGTTTCTTTGCGAGGGGGGAGTTCTCTACCGGAAAATCGTAGATGAACGTTGGCTGGATGAGCTTGTCCTCGACAAAGTTCTCGAAGAAGAGGACCAGGAACTCACGCCAGCTTGCAGCACCCTCGTACCCATCGATACCCCGTTTCTCTGCAACCTGCCGGAGTTCAGGAATGCTGCACGACTGCACATCAATCCCTGCATATTCCCGCACCGCATCTTCCATGGTGAGTGCCCGCCACGGGGGGGTGAAATCGAGTGTCACACCAGAGAACGGGATCTGGTATGAACCGGACAGGGAATTGACCAAATGCGTGATGATCCCTTCGGTAAGCGCCATCATATCGGTATAGTCCCGGTATGCTTCGTAGATCTCAACCATGGAGAACTCGGGGTTATGCCGGGTATCGATATCCTCGTTCCTGAAGTTCCGGGCCAACTCGAAGACTTTCTCAAACCCGCCGACAACCAGGCGTTTCAGGTAGAGTTCGGGGGCAATTCTCATGAAAAGGTTCTGGCCGAGCGCGTGGTGGAAGGTGGTGAACGGCCGGGCATTGGCCCCACCATAGACCGGCTGGAGGACCGGTGTCTCGAACTCGAGGAAGTCCCGATCGGTAAGGTATGCCCGGACAGCAGAGATCAGCCTGCTTCGCTTCCGGAACGTCTCCCGGCTCTCATCGTTCACGATCAGGTCGACATACCGCTGGCGATACCGTTTCTCGACGTTGGTCAGGCCGTGGAATTTTTCCGGGAGGGAATTGAGCGCCTTGGTAAGCAGTGTTATCTCATCCACCCAGATGGTCAGTTCACCGACCTTCGTCCGGAAGGGGTGCCCGCTGACCCCGATGATATCCCCCCGTTCGATATACCGGGTGAAGAACCCGAACGCCTCATCGCCGATGTCATTCTTCCTGATGTACAGCTGGATCTTCCCCCCCTCGTCCCCGAGGTCTGCAAAGATCGTCTTCCCATGGTTGCGGACAGTATAGAGACGGCCGGCTGTAGTGACACGTTCTTCACTCCGCTCATGCCCGGACTGGCAAAACCTGTCAAGAATGTCAGGAATCGTGTCTTTCCGGTCGAATGCAGGGGGGTAGAGGGCGTAGCCCGCCGTTCGCAGTTCTGAAAGCTCCTCAACCCGGTGCTGATCAAACTCAAGACTGGTCTCTCTGGTATCCATGCATGACTCCCTGCCCCGGGTCCTGCATCCCGGGAACAAACGCGCTCTCTTTCCGGGGGAACCGGTAGAGGCCTGCTCCTCAGATATTCCCTGCCAGAGGTATTAAGCGTTTATAGCAGACAGGTATTCTCCCTGGTGCCGCCTGGATTACCTGGTTCGTCTGTCCCCTGGCCAGGAATCTCCGGAGACCGGACTGGGGCCGGTCGTGTTCAGAGGGCTCTCTTGATCTCATCAAGTGCTTCGAGGATGATCTCTTTTACCCCTTCGCGTTCGTGCATCAGTGCTCTCCGGAGGGGGACGAGTGCACGCGGGTCCCCGATCTTACCCAGAGCCCACGCTGCCTTCTGCCGTACCCTCCAGTCCTCATCGGTAAGCACATGGATGAGCGGCTCAACGGAACGCTCATCCCTGATCCTGGCGAGCGCCTCTGCTGCTTTCCACCGGTGTGACGGGTCTTCTCGATCGAGCATTGCGATGAAATGGTACAGCCTCGCATCGGCATCGTTTGGATCGGTGTCCGGACCAGGGAATTGATCGCTTCCGGGTTCCGCTGGCATGGTACCTTTCTTTCCCCTTGCACAAGGAGAATGTTTTCATAGGAGTATGGCAAGGTGCAGACCTGGCTGGACCTGTACCAGGAACAGGATACTGCTCCCGGGTGGGCGGACACCATGATCCCCTGGTTTCAGGAAGGATTGTCATCAGGCAGCTCTCCTGTTTCCTCCCGCTCGTAGGGGACCGGTTACGCTCCCTGGGGAAGTATGCAGGAAACGCGCCGATACTTTTATTCTATAGCATGGGGAAAATAGGAGTGTTATTGATAAATGTGATGAATATTCATCTGATTGATTAACATTTTGGCCAGGGGGGGGCATATGCCAGAATCAAATCAGGATCCGGATCGGGGAAAACGGGCAGGCAGATTTGATGAACAGGACTATCCCCCTGCAGTTTCAATCCGGCCGGAATATACCATAACCACAATATATCCGTCTCGAGGGACTCCGCTGCATCCTGGCGATCCAGGGCCGGCGGACAGGGAGATCACCCTGGTTTCTGTACGGGGAGTACAGGGCGATACTGCAGCCATACCTTTTCAGGGATCGCATCAGGCTGTTCCCGGTGCGTCAGGGGAACCTCCCGACTGGAGGTCGGCCCTCGCGATGCCGGTCGACCCGGTCCGCGCATTACAGGGTAATCCGCAGAATGTGCGCCTGAAAAGCCCTGAACAGGACATCCCCGATCCCCAATCTCCCTCCGGAGCCGGGGAACCGCCCGGCACTATCCGGCACCCCAGGAGGGGCCCGACACCCCCGGTATCAGAACGGTTGCCGCATGCTGATCACATGGAGCTCCCCCGGGGAAAATTCCGTACCCTCAGACGTAAAACCGGACTCCTGTTCCTCATCAATGATATGCGGGATGAAGGTTTCACCGGATACTGCCAGGTACAACACCCGAACAGTCCCATCCTCATCGTATTCAGCCAGGGAAGAATCCTCCTTGCAGGGTACAACGGGCTTGCAGGAAACCGGGCGCTCGAGGCGATCAATGCACAGAAATATTCATGGGTTGATGCGATGCTGCATGACCTTGACGAGAAACAGATCCAGCTGGCCATCGAATTCAACCCATCATGGAAGATAACAGAAGATACCGAATCATCATTCGATGAGCCCGGGCAGGACAACGGGTCGGTACACACCGATCGGGACCAGGAGGCAGAACACGAACCTGAACCTCCCGGGATACTGTCTGTTCCGGCCGGAGAGCAGGTGCCAGGGCAGGTTGTATCTGAACCGGTGAACAGCCCGGTATCCGCAATCCCGGAGGCTTCCCCCAATCCTTTCCCGGCCGGAACCGGGGAGGAGACGGCATGGAGAGCAGCCCTCACCATGCCGGTTCTCCCCCTTCCTGACGATTCCCTGGTCCCGGAAGAGCGTTCTCCTGGCCGGGAAGATCCTGGTATTGGTGCTGCAGAAAAAGATCGTGACGAGATTCCTCTCTCTTTTGAACCTCTGGTTGCCGACTCTGAATTATTCGAGAGCGATCGGAAACGGGTAAAACCTGTTCGCACCGCTGTTCCTGAACCAGGTGAGCAGTGGCGTGCCATGACGGTAAACCGGCAGCCGAATAACACGGTATGAGCCAAACCTCATCCTGCCCGGGCATCACCCCAGGGAGGATCGCTTATCCACCGGATTACATTCCGTAGCTGAAATCTTCCGCGAAATTCCTTGCAGGACAATGGTCACGACTCTGCATCCCGACAATTGGAATAATACCCTTTTTTTCAGGAACCCATTTCCCGAAATGACTCCTTGCGGTAGCATCTTCAGGGGGTGTCCTGGCGGGGGAGGTATTCTCCTCGTGTCGGGGGTCAGGCAACACCCCGTCCAGCCCCTTGATGAGCACTATCCTCCTGCCGACCCTGCGTTATTTTTAAACATCATCCAACGCCTATACCGATACCATGAAGAGAGTGCTGCTCCTCTGCGGGAGCCCACGGGTACGGGGAAATACGGCACAGGTCGTTGAAGAGTGTGCACGGGTAATCAGGGAGTGCGGGCTCGAGGCCGACGTGGTCAGTCTCGCTGGAAAGAAGATTGAATCATGCACGGCCTGTTACCAGTGCCGGGAGGCGGGCACCTGCGTCCTTGATGACGGCCTTGCCGATATCATCGATCGCCTCCGGGAGGCAGATGGCTTCATCGTTGCATCACCCGTATACTTCGGGACCGCGCGTGGCGATGTCATGGCTGCTCTCCAGAGGATTGGCATGGTCTCGATGGCAACCGATAACTTCCTCTCAGGCAAAGTTGGGGGCCCCATTGCAATTGCCCGCCGGGGGGGACATACCGCAACCATCCAGGAACTCCTCATGGTCTTCTTCATCAGCGGGATGATCGTGCCGGGATCAAACTACTGGAACATGGTCTTTGGCCGTGAACCAGGAGAAGTCTGGAATGATGAAGAGGGTATGACCACCATACGGCTCTTTGCAAAGAACGTTGCCGAACTGATCAAAAAAATTTCGATACGGTGATAAATCAGGGTGGATGCGGTGAGTGGACAGATTATCACGGTGCAGGAGTTGTATCACTGCTTTAAAGAAGTCGTTGCGGTAGACGGGATCAGCTTCGATGTCAAAGAGGGGGAGATCTTCTCATTCCTCGGTCCGAACGGGGCCGGAAAGAGCACGGCGATCAACGTGCTCACAACCCTCCTGCCCATCCAGGAGGGGAGAGCAACGGTGGCCGGGTACAGTGTTGCCGATGACCCCCAGAAGGTCAGGGAATCCATTGGTATCGTATTCCAGGACGTGACCCTTGACCGTGACATGACCTGCAGGGAGATCCTTGAGTTCCATGGAAACCTGTACCGTATGCCCCGGCAGGAACGGAAACGGCGGATTGATGAGCTGCTCACCCTTGTCCAGCTTGAGAACAAGCAGGACGTACGGACCAAGCATCTCTCCGGGGGAATGAAACGCCGGCTCGAGATTGCACGCGGCCTGATGACCCGGCCCAGAGTACTCTTCCTCGATGAACCCACCATCGGGCTTGACCCCCAGACACGGATGCGGATGTGGGAGTACATCAAAGACGTGAACCGGGAAGGTACGACCATCTTTCTCACCACCCACTACATGGATGAGGCCGACCAGCTGAGCGACCGGATCAGCATCATAGACCATGGAAAAATCATCACGACAGGCCGATCGTTCGAACTGAAGAATGCCCTGGGAGAGGACCTCATCTACCTTGAGACGAGCGACCTCGCAGGGACGCGGGAAGTACTGTCAGAGATGGAGATGGTAAAAGAGATCACCATCAAACCACGAGGGATCAGTGCCATGCTCAATGGAGATGGAACAAAAGTCCTCCCCTCGATCATGGAAACCCTCGCCACCCGTCGCATCAGGGTCAATGTTGTCAATGTGAAGAAGCCCTCGATGGACGATGTTTTCGTCCACTATACCGGCCGGGAGCTGCGTGATGAAGGGGCAGAACGGGCGTCATCCGCGGTCACGCGGGCAGGGAGACGGTAACTGATGCATACGGGATTTTTCACCATCTACCGGCGTGATATGATCCGGTTCATCCGGTTTAAAACCCTGCTCATCTCATCCCTCGTCCAGCCGGCGCTCTGGATGGCCTTTTTCGGGATCGCAATGTCAGCAAGCTTCAACCGGCTCACCATGGAAATACCCACGCTCCCGGGAGTCCCCACGGTTGATTACCTCACGTTCATGGCCGCAGGGGTCATTGCGATGACCACCCTTTTCACGAGCCTGTTTGGAGGGATTACCATCCTGTTTGATAAGAACTGGGGGCTGATGCGGGAGATCTTTGCAAGCCCCCTCCCGAGAACCCAGATCATATTCGGCATCGCCCTGTCAGGGATGACCAAGTCCTTTATCCAGGCAGGTATCATCATGGCGTTTGCCCTGCTCATCGGGGCGGACCTCTTTGCAGGGTTTACCCCGGCCGGGACGGTTTTTGCAATCCTTGGTATCCTCCTCTTCGTCGGGGTATTTTCCCTCGGTTTCCTCTTCCTTTCCGCAGCTATCTCCATCTCGCTCGAGAGCCCTGAGGGGCTCCAGGGTATCATCACGCTCCTCACGATGCCCATTTTCTTTGCCAGCAATGCGCTCTACCCCATCAATGCCTTCCCGCCACCGCTCCAGGCAGTCTCGCTCGCAAACCCGCTCACGTATCTCGTGACAGGGATCCGGTACTTTGCCATCGGGAATAACTTCCAGGCCGTGGGGACCCAGTATACCGTAACTCCTTCCGCGATTGGATTCGCCTTCCTGTTCCTGGCAGGGTTTACCCTGATGATGTTCGGCCTCGCGTGGTGGCGGTTTCAGAAAGCAGTGGTCACCTGATCATTTTTTATATCCGAAGAATCACCATGCCACCCGCAGGGCACTTTTTCCCTGGAAAATCCCTATAACAGCCGGGTTCTCCATCACCTGGTCAAAAAAGACCAGGGGTTCACGGTGATTCGTCAATGAGGAGGTCCGCGCTGGAAAAATCACTGAAAAATTCCGGAAAACGGTAGTAATCCGCAAGTGCCATCTCCTTTACGAGCGGGGCAGGGAGAGCCGCAGAAAACTTCCAGGTCTCCTGTCCGGGGAGTGCCAGGTCTCCTGCAACATCATCGCGTTTTCTCTTCCGGATCTTCTGGAGGATCTCCTGGATATTCCGGGCTGCATGCTCCTTTCCGGCATTCCTGACGTTCAGCGAGAAGTCATCATACCCGACAGCCACCTTCCTGCCAGCCCCTGCCTTTATGAGGGTGGCAAGGATGCCGTTCCATCGCCGTCCCCGGAAGGTGTGGATTCGAACCTCGGGCCCCTTTTTCCCCGGTCTCTCAGAGATGGTCAGGGTACCCGGAGTGAGAGGGGGAAACTCCTGGATCAGCCCCCCAAGAAGTCTTCGCTCCTCATCCAGGAGGGGGAGGGATGACCCTCCCGCACGTATGATCTCTGCGACTCCCTGGCACACGAGCGGGGAGAACCCTGCCCGTCCCCCGGTCCAGAAGACTTCACTCTTTCCCCCTTCTCCTGGAACGACGACGACAAGCTCGTGGGAATCATCACTTTTCAGGAATTTCCAGCTCTTCCCGCCGAGGGTGAAATTTCTGCCGCTCCCCCCGGCAACAAACCGGGCATCCAGTGTCCCCACCATCTCTCCTTCAGGGGTGACGGCACGGAATTCCCCGCCACCATGGATGACCGAGAAGAGGTCTTTCCAGTTAGATCTCCCAAATGTCAGTTCTGCCCCCGGGCCCAGCATCAGCATATCACCATCACTGACCAGGATGCCGGATTCGACCAGGTGCCGGGTGAGTGCTTCGATCTCGCGGGACCTGATGCTCCGAAACGGCGAGAGGCCGTGGATGAATCGCCTGATGTGCGTCTTTGAAGTCCGCCGGGCCCGCACCAGCTCAAGGAGAACCTGCTGGACCAGCACGTTGTACGGCTTCTCGGGGGGCCTGAGCGGTTCCACCTCCTTCCTGCTCGCCAGTTCTATCACGGCAACCATGCAGAGGAGTTCCCAGGTATCCCGCATCACGCAGGCAACGTAGGGAGGTTTCCCCCGTCTTCCGCTCCTCCCCATCCTCTGGAGGAAAGAAGAGACAGAATGGGGCGGGCCAACCTGGACGACGACATCGAGATCTCCGATATCGATCCCCAGTTCGAGGGTGCTCGTACAGATGATGCAGGCGCTCCCTGCCTGGGAGAAGGCCTTCTCGGTCTCGCTGCGCATCAGCGGTGAGAGCGAGGAATGGTGCACAAGGAGCTCATCTACCTGCCCCGAGAGTGCAGTATTGACCCCCTCGGCATCGCTCCTGCTGTTCACGAACACCAGTGCTTTCTTTCCCCGCACAATCCGGGCGAGGGCATCAGCGCGGCGCTGCTCATTCTCCTCGATGACAAAGGAGAAGCGTTTTGGCCGGGGCGGTACAGGGACCTGGACGAGCACTTCACCGTGTCGTCTGCCGGCGAGCCAGCTCAGGATTTCTTCGGGGTTGCCGAGTGTTGCAGAGAGCCCGATCCGCTGGAGTTTCTTTCCTGCAATCCGGTCCAGCCGGTCGAGGAGCACCCGCATCTGCACACCGCGGTCGGATTCGATGAATGCGTGGAGCTCATCGATGATGATATACCGGAGATTTTCCAGTCCGCCGGCAAGATCCCGCTCCATCAGGAGAACCTCCAGCGATTCGGGGGTTATCATCAGGATGTGCGGCGGTTCCTCGTCTCCCCACGACCGGTCGCCTTTCGGGACATCTCCGTGCCATTTCAGGATCTCAAGCCCGTTCGGCAGGCAGAACGTTCTGAACCGCTCTTCCTGGTCATTGATCAGGGCCTTGAGCGGGGCAAGGTAGATGGCCGCTACTCCGGAGCTGCTCCCCCTGAGTATCCCGTCGATGACCGGGATCAATGCCGCTTCGGTCTTCCCCCCCGCAGTAGGCGCAATGACGAGGATATCGTTCCCTGCTTCCACGGCAGTATAGGCCTCTTCCTGGACCGGCCGGAGTTCGTTCCAGCCGAGGCGGTAGGCGAGGACCTGCCGTACTCCCTCGTGCAGTCGGGAGAAGGTATCCGGATCCTCCATGAGCTTATCTGTGGGCGGACGGCTCATCTGGCTTTCGGCCGGAACACGGGATTCGTATCAGCCCGGGTGATCCTGGCTCCATTGCCACGGATCCAGGCCGGGATGTATGGTTGAACCACCCTTAAAGCGATCATATCCTTCTCCAGGCTGCCCGCTGTTCTGTCTGTCCCGGCCTTTACGAGACGCCAGAGGGACGAAGAGGGAATGCCGGGATCCCTGTCATCCCACCTCCGGATGATTAAAAAATGCTTAAATAGAAAGAGATTGCCACACTTACCAGGTACACCCAAATGTCCCGTGAACAGGATACACCCGACGGAATGGTCCTGGCTCACGCATTCGCATTCTTCTTCTTCTTTAGGTAGGGGACCAGCTTTTCAGCCGGTTCCCCTGTAGCGGACAATTCATGAGGTTTACCAGAAGGTTTGATTCATGTTTGGAATACCTGACCCACAGATCTGGATCGCATATCTGCTCTGTATAGCGCTTGCTCTCGCCTGTATCATGTATGGTTACCTGAACTGGAACAACGGAGGTGAGTGATCGGTGGCCGCAAACATTGGCATTGTTGTCGCCGTTACTGCAGTCTACATCGTATTGCTGTTTATACTCGGCTATATCGGGTATAAGAGAACAAAAGAGGCCGAGGACTACCTTGTGGCCGGCCGGAAAGCCCATCCGGTTGTCATTGCCCTCTCGTACGGTGCCACGTTCATCAGCACCTCGGCAATCGTGGGGTTTGGCGGGCAGGCCGCGAACCTCGGGATGGGATTGATCTGGCTGACCGTCTTCAACATCGGTATCGGCATCCTGCTCGCCTTCGTGATATTTGGCAAGAAGACCCGGGAGATAGGGAACCGCCTGAAAGCGGTCACCTTCCCGGACCTGATGGGAAAGATCTACCAGTCGCCGTTCATGCAGGTCGTCTCAGGCATCATCATCATCATCGGGATGCCCCTCTATACCGCTGCCGTGCTTATCGGGGGGGCCCAGTTCATCAAGGCGACCATCGGGATCTCGTATGAGGCATCCCTGATCGGTTTTGCGGTCATCGTTGCCATCTATGTTGTTTTCGGGGGCCTGATCGCGGTCATGTATACCGATGCAGTCCAGGGTACCATCATGCTGGTAGGGATGACCGTCCTCCTGGTCGCCACGTACCTCCTCCTCGGGGG
>DUGL01000023.1 GCA_013331415.1 Methanoregulaceae archaeon
GGGAGGGTATTGCCGGGGATGATACGGATGGTCATATCGATGATATCGCACGGTTTGTCGGTGAAAGGATCATCGTATGCGCTCTTGAAGACGATCCCGATGATGAAAATTATGCGCCCCTTTGGGAGAACTACCGGATCCTGCAGGAATCCACCGATCAGGATGGGAATCCTTTCACGATCATTCCACTCCCCATGCCCGGATACGGGGGTGAAGACGGCAGACTCCCGGCAAGCTATGCAAACTTCCTGATCACGAACCGGGCTGTACTCCTCCCTGTCTTTGATGATCCCCATGACCGGGTAGCGCAGCGCATACTCATGCAGGCATTCCCGGGGAGAGTGGTGCAGGGGATCGATTGCAGGGCAATGGTCCATGGCCTGGGAACGATCCATTGCATCAGCCAGCAGCAGCCGGCACCCTGAGATACATTCTTCCCTGGGAGAGCAGGGATGCACGGGCCTGTTCCAAACACCGGGCTCCTGATTCCGGGAACAACTGGTCATCGTTCATGAATTCCTGGATGGAGCGAGTGGAAGCGTAGTGAAGGAGCCGGGCTCTGCAATACACCTGGATAGCGCCAGCTCGATCCCGGTCATCAATGAGAGTACTTTTATCCGGGAATCATTGATCTGCAGGGAGGTCCCCTGTGCTGCATTCCGGAAAGCACATGACTAATAAGCACCGGTTAGAAACCATGGTGATACTGCGGCAGGGTGTTGATGCCCGCCGACAGCAACGAGGGAACTGAGCGTGCAACAGGATTTCAAAGAGACGTTTATCGAGGTTCTCAAGGCGGTTACCCCGATAGTCGTCGTAATCATCGTGACCGAAGTTGTCTTTCTCAGAATATCCACTGCGGCACTTGCCGAGTTCATGATCGGAACCCTGATGGTGGTTCTTGGTTTCGCCTTCTTCCTCTCCGGTGTGAAGATAGGGCTCCTGCCCATGGGCGAGGCGATTGGATCGGAACTCCCCCGGAGCGGCTCGGTGATCCTGATCGTNNCCGTTGCCGAACCTGACGTCCAGGTGTTGAGCGGCATGATCGACATCGCTTCGAATGGAGAGATCGGGCGCGGACTGCTCCTGGGAGTCATTGGGATCGGAGTCGGGTTCTTTGTCGCAACGGCCCNNTACCTCCTCGCTGCCGGGTACCTTGCGGTCCTCATACTCGCGCTCCGGACACCCCCTGATTTTCTCGCGATATCGTTTGATGCCGGGGGCGTCACAACCGGCCCGCTCACCGTTCCCTTCATTCTGGCGCTTGGGATCGGGGTCAGTTCGGTCCTTGGTGGCCGTTCGCAACTCTCCGACGGGTTCGGCCTGATCGGGCTTGCATCCATCGGGCCTATCCTCGGGGTGATGGCCATGGGGGCGATCGCTGCATGATGGGGATCGGTGTCTTCAGCGGGATTGACCACGTCATCATGGATGTGACGCTGGCCCTGGTCCCCCTGGTCATCTTCTTTATCGCATTCCAGGTGCTCTACCTGAAGCTGCCCGCGAGCTACATCCTCAATCTCCTGACGGGAGTCATCTTCACCTTCATCGGGATGGTGCTCTTTCTCCAGGGGGTGCATGTCGCATTTCTCCCGGCGGGACAGCAGATCGGGGCATTTTTCGGGAGCATGGAGGCCCGGTGGGTCCTCATCCCGTTCGGGTTCCTCGTCGGGTTCCTTGCAACCTATGCAGAACCTGCAGTGCGGATCCTCTGTAACCAGGTTGATGAGTCCTCATCAGGGTTCATCAGGGGATCACTGCTCCTGCTCGTCCTCTCTGCAGGGGTTGCAGGCTTCGTGGCACTCGGGATGGCCCGTCTCGTCTATAACATCCCGTTCCTCCCGGTCATGATGATCGGGTACTTCTGTGCAATTCTCCTTCTCCCGTTCGCGGAGAAGGATTTCATCGCTATCGCGTTTGATTCGGGAGGAGTTGCGACCGGCCCGATGGCGGTGACATTCCTGATGGCCCTCTCCGTTGGGGCATCAGCAGTTATCGAGGGGAGAAATCCGGTCACGGACGGGTTCGGGCTGATTGCCTTCATTGCGCTCGCACCGATCCTCGCTGTGCTCCTCCTGAGTGTAGTTTTCCGAATGAAGAGGGTGAAGAGCAATGCTGTGTGAAGGGTGTAAAGAACTGATTGTTACCATTGTGAGCAAGGGCTGGGCTGAAGAAGTCATCCGGGCATCCCGTGAAGCAGGTGCCGAGGGAGGCACAATCCTGATGGGCCGGGGGACCGGTATCCACGAGACGCAGAGCCTTATGGGGATACCTATCGAGCCGGAGAAGGAGATCATCCTCACGGTAGTTGATCCAGACCTGACCAAGGCGGTCCTTGAAGCTATCTGTACGAGTGTGGATCTTGAAGCTCCGGGAAGAGGGATTGCGTTTGTCGTTCCCCTGCAGCTTGTTGCAGGTCGAACGCATAAATTCTGCAGGCTTGATGAACGGCCGGAAAAGCAGGACTGACGGATGCCCTGGAGGGAGGTTTTACCCCCCCGGCCCGGTGACCATCCACAGCCCAGGCAGGTCTTTGAATCCCAGGCCAGGGGATACGGGCAGGGGATAGGAAAAAGAGACGGTAGCCGGGGAATGATGACAGGTACCAGACGGGGGCATTTTTTCGAGAGCCGGGAGCCGGGAGAGCCGGTCTGCCATGGGTGGAGGCAGCGCAGCCGGGTAAGAGAACGATGATCCACGGCCAGCGTATCATCCTCCATCTCGATATGGACAGTTTCTATGCATCTGTCGAGGCACGGGAACGCCCGGGGCTCGCTGGAAAACCGGTGGTAGTGGGAGCGGACCCATGCGGCGGGGCCGGCCGTGGTGTCGTCTGCACCTGTTCATACGAGGCGCGGAGGTATGGTATTCATTCAGCGATGCCGATATCCCGTGCGTACCAGCTCTGCCCAGACGCTGTGTTCCTGCCTCCTGACTTTAACCTCTATGCACGGGTCTCCTCATCGGTAATGGAGATCCTGAAACGGTATTCCGGCATCTTTGAACAGGTCAGCATTGATGAAGCGTTCCTTGATCTGAGTTCTCTCGCTTCGTATTCTGCTGCACGGGAAGTCGGCGAAAGGATCAAGGAGGAGATCACCTGCGATCTGAAAATCACCTGCTCAATTGGGATCGCACCGGGAAGAATTCTCGCAAAGATTGCATCAGATTCGCAGAAACCCAACGGCCTCACCGTCCTTACCCCTGGAGATACGAGAGGTTTTCTTGCCCCGCTCCCGGTGGAAAAGATACCGGGCATTGGGAAAAAGGCCGCGCATGAAATGCATCGCCTCGGCATCGCGACAATTGGCGATCTTGCTGCGGCTGACATCCAGCAGCTCATCGGGAAGTTCGGCCGTCGGGCAGCAGACCTCCAGACCCTGGCACGGGGATATGATGAGCGTGGCGTCCAGCCTCGCACCAGTTCCCGTTCGGTGAGCCGGGAGACCACGTTTGAAGTGGATACCTGCGATCCGGATCTTCTCCTGCAGATGCTTGACACGCTCGCATCAGACCTCTCTCTCTGGTGTGATGAGAATAGGGTCTCCTTTCGGACCATATCCGTGAAAGTCCGGTACCAGGGATTTGTCACCCGGACCCGCGCAAAAACACTTGCAACCCATACAGCAGGAGTACAGGTGATACGGGGGTATGCCCGCGACCTCTTCTCCGAGGTATGTGACGGACGCAATATCCGGCTTATCGGGATACGGCTTGCCGGGCTCCGGTCAGGGGACCGGCACCAGAAGACGATCGATGAGTTCTGCGGGTCCGGGGATCCATGAGGGCCTGATGAGACAGATCGGGCAGGATGAGGAGGAGTATACCCGGGTTAAAATTCAGATCTTCCCCGATGTACTGGAAGGGGTATTCTCTGCGCGTGTACGTGCCGGAAGTCACCGGAACGCTGCCAGGTGCTTTTAGCACAGAGTCCAGATTCCGGTGATGTATCGTGCATACCACCCGAAAATTCCCGGATGCCTGATGAAAGTCCGCGGCGGGGGTATTGGAGATACTGTTATTCCATTTATCCAAGGAAAAATCGATCCCCCGGCAGAGAGCAGAACGGATGGGGCGGCACATACTGCGCTTTATTTTTTCTCTCCGGCTATGAGCGCTGCAAGGATACGGGCACCTTCATACCCGACGGTCCGCTGGCTCCCGTGCATCACATCAATGAGGCGTATGCCTAGCATGCCTGCAACCGGCCGCTCAAGCATTCCCCCGAGAACCAGGGTTATCTCTTCTGCAGCGAGTGCATCACGGATTTCACCTGAATCCGGTTCCACAAGGATGACACACCCCGGACCGGCAGCCGCTGCCACCTTTTCCAGGGACGGAGGTAAAAAATCCAGCACAATGAGCCGGGGAGGGTTCGAGAGGCCGGAGAGGAACCGGGAGAGCGCAATAGCTCTCGTCGGTCCTGAGAAGATAGCGATACGATGGGAGGGATCGAGCGGTGGGATCGGTTCGTGAGGGCTCGTGGATTTCTCCGGACAGGGCAGGGAGAGTGCGGACCGGATGGTATCCAGGAACGTATCCGTGGCAGGAATGCCTATCGGGAGATCGGCTACGATATATGGCGTACCAAACCGGGAAAGGAGCACTTCGGCGGCGCCGAGTCCTGATGTCTCGCAGAGGACGATATTTAATCCTGCATCCCCCATCCGTCCGAGGTCTGCCATCCCGGTCCCGGCGGTCAGGACTGCCGCGACACGAATGCCTGCTGAAGTGAGGATACGGCGAATCTCTCCCAGATCAGGGCCCGCACGGAGCACGCCAAGGAGGTTGACCGCATGGGGATCCGGGTGTCCGGTGCTCCCTGCAAGCGAAGCTGCTATCCGGATCAGGGTGTCCCGGTATCCTTCTGCATGGTCCCCTTCAAAACCACCGGAATCGATGGCAAGGACCGGTGTTGATACCGATGCTGCGCGGACGGCCGCGTGAACATCCTCGCCGATTATCCCTGATGCACAGCACGAGAGGACAACGAGAAGGTCGGGATGGATCTCCCGGTCCAGTTCGCAAATAGCCCTGGTAAGACGATCTTCCGCGCCGAAGATGACATCGTGTTCATTCAGGCAGGTGGAGAAGATCTCCCGGGGGCGGTCACCCCGCATTCCCAGGATATAATTAATATGGTAGACACACCCTTTCGGACCATGGACCAGGATACAGGTGTTCTTCATGGTAGAAAGGGCCTTGATAGCACCGAAGAGCTGGCAGGTGCTCCGTGGAATCCTGATTGCTGCGTCCGGCATCGGGTATGCCTCCGGGGTCTCCTGTTCAGATGATCACCGTACCCGATGTTTAAACCAACGGTCGTGTTCAGGG
>DUGL01000040.1 GCA_013331415.1 Methanoregulaceae archaeon
TGGTGGCGATGCGCGATGTGACTCCAGTTCTCTCGATCCCATACCCGAGGATCATCACTGCTACCATTGCGATGACGGCATTTGAGGCAAAGCCCGAAACCGCCTCTATCGGGCTTATGACGCCAAGCCAGGCGAGAGCAAGGCTGGCAAGGATCGCAACGAGATCGATCCGTATCCGGCCGCTCACGAAGAGGATGACTGTTCCCGTAAGCACGATGCCGACGATGAGGATACTGGTGTCCATGAGGGCAATAGGCAGGTGTAGCTGAAGAGAGGAAAAAGATTCGCTTCATCCCCTGCACGGTCCCGGGACCCCATCTTCCGGAATGTTCCAGCGCAAAACGCAGAAATGAACCTGCGATTATACGAGTGTTCCAGGTGCGATACCGTGGAGCAGGAGTTTCCAGGCACTACCCGTATCACCGCTGCCCATGATTGCAGGGGAGAGCTGAGGCCCGCCCGGATGACTCTCTCTCCCTCCCCTGGGGGAGTCCTGGAGATCTTTGGACCTGCATTCTCTCTCTCTGGCCCCCGCGATTCAGCAACAAGGAAGGTGGAGATCTTGAATACACCCCCCCGCTCCAACGAAAAGGTGAACGATGGTCTTCTGCATCCCTGGGGTTAGAGATAGCAGCGGAATTACCTGCCCGGAGATCCCGGTCCCGGTCCCCATTCACCGTATCGTTCCTCTCAGTCATACCCGATCCGCCTTGTCCTGCTTGAATCCTGTCCATCCGCCCGGTCAGCAGATCGGCCGGAGGGCAGGAATTAAGTGACCGGAATCCCAACCACTGTCCTATGGACGAGGAACTGCAGCGGATTCGCGAGAAGAAGCTGCGTGAGCTGCAGGATGGACTGCAGCGGCCAAAAACAGAATTCAAGGTCCATCCGGTTGATTCGACCAATTTCCAGGGCATGCTGAAGACGCACAAGTTCCTGGTGGTTGATTTCTGGGCCGAATGGTGCGGCCCGTGCCGCAGGGTGGGTCCGGTTGTCGAGGACCTGGCCCGCGAGCTTGGTGACCGGGTGACCTTCGCCAAGTGCAATACCGACCAGAATCCGAGTATCGCCTCCGGTTTCGGTATCAACGCGATCCCCACCATCATCCTGTTCTCGAGCGGGCAGGTAGCCGATGTTGTTGTCGGTGCATTGCCGAAGGAAACCCTGAAAGCCCGCCTTTTCAAGGCATTCGGGCTCCAGGAATGAATGCCGGGAGATACCCCGGGACGGTCATGAACCATCCTATTATTACGGTCAGCAGGGCACTATTGGGTGAATGGGAGATACCATGCGTCTGATCGTGGGATTGTCAGGAGCCAGCGGAATTATCTATGGGATCCGCCTTCTCGAGGTACTGCAGGACCTCGGGATCGAGACCGATCTCGTCATGACCGGTATGGCGCACGAAATGGTGGAGATAGAGACCAGCTGGAAGACCGATGATGTCCTGGCGCTTGCCACCTGCTGCCATGACAATGCCGATTTTACCTCAGTGCTGGCGAGCGGGGGATACCGGAACAGGGGGATGGTTGTACTCCCCTGCAGTATGAAGACTGTCGCCGGCATTGCATGCGGATTTGCCGACAACCTCCTCCTCAGGGCAGCGGACTGCACGCTCAAGGAGCGGCGCACGCTTGTCCTGGTACCCCGCGAGACCCCGCTCAACCGCATCCAGTTGAAGAATATGCTCACCCTCGCCGAAGCCGGGGCCGTGATCCTGCCGGCTGCTCCCGGCTTCTACCACCGGCCACGGGAGATCGGAGACCTGGTCGATCATGTCGTGGGAAAAGTGCTGGATATCTTCGGGATCGATCACCATCTGACCCGCCGGTGGAAAGGGCACAGCTGAACCGGTCCCCATCTTTTTTTGCCTCCTCGCTGTTCTCTTTGGGCGGAATGAAAATTACCGGTTCTTCAGAGGTATCCATCCTCAGTCACTGATCCGCAGCCGGGGCGCCCTTTGAAGGCGGCGACATTTATCCTGTTGGAGTGCAGTGGGGCACGAGCCCCTCTGCTGTTTGCTTGGAAGAGGGATTCTCACCTTCACAAGATAGCAAAGAGCGTTTTTTTCCAAACCCTGACGGAATTTAAAAAATGTGCGGGGGTTATGCTGCCCCGGGTTCCGGCCTGCACCTGCCCCGGGAATACTGGAGGAGCAGGATAGTGATGGCAGAGAGCGGGAGCGCGATAATGATAGGGTCAATCGCGCTCCAGGGATAGCCGAGAATGCTGACGTTACCCAGCACCGCTTTGGAGAGTCCGAAGACCGAGGCATACCGGGTATTGACAAAGAGTGCCCAGAAAAACCAGGTGGCTGCACCGACCAGCAGGCTGGCCTTTGCCGCAACAACATCCGGTTTCTTACAGTACACGGCGACAGCAAATACCGGGAGGAATGCCGAGGCGCACAACCCCATGAACATCGCGGTGGCTATCGCGATGATGCTCCCGGGCATCAGGAATGCAACGACCAGGCTCACCACGATCATGATCAGGACCCCGACCTGGTTTGCGCGGAGCGAGAGTGCGCACTGGCGTCCCCTGCCCCAGAGATCACAGATCAGTGCCGTCCCCATGGAATGGAAGAGGGAGGAGAGTGTTGACATCGCTGCGGCGAGCAGCGTGATCATGAAGATGACCACGAACCACTCGGGGAGAGCACTGTTGATGAAGATCGGGATGATGGCGTCCACGTTGCCAGCTGCCGCCTCCACCGAGATCATCCCGAGGGTCTGGTAGAAATACACGTTCGTGAGCGCACCGACCGTGAATGCCACCCCGGTCATCATGAGGATGAATGGGCCACCGACCAGGACCGCCCGGTTGAGGGATTTGGCATCCCGCGCTGTCATGAAACGGACCACGAGCTGCGGCTGCGCGAGCACCCCGATACCCACACCGAGAACCAGCGTGGTCACGAGCGTGAACCAGATGGGTGACCCGAGCTCCGGCATCGAGGTCCACCCGACCATCCCTCCCGCTGCCAGTCCGGCAGGAACAAGATCGGACATTGCGGTCAGGGCGGTGTGGGCTGCAGTCACACCCCCGAGGAGGAGGTACGTGGCGACAAGGAGGACGGTCATCCCTACCAGCATGATCGTCCCCTGGACTGCATCGGTATACATGACCGCGATCAGGCCCCCGAAAACAACATAGATGGCAACGATAACCGCAAAACCGATCAGCGATGCTTCATACGAGATCCCGATGGTCGCCTTGATGAACTGGGCCCCCCCGATAAGCACGGCAGCGGTATAGAGGGGCATCCCGATGATGATGATGATGCCTGAGACGACCTGCATGAACGGCGACTGGTAGATCTTTCCCATCAGGTCCGGGAAGGTGACCGCTTTCAGGCGGTTCCCTATCTCCC
>DUGL01000044.1:0-1984 GCA_013331415.1 Methanoregulaceae archaeon
CCACTTCACGATTTTTACCAGGACGTGCAGGGGGACTTGTGAGCCATCTTTCCGGATATGGCTCCCCTCAAACTCTGCTTCTCCGTCCCGCTTGATCTGCTCCATCCGCTCTGCGATATGCCCTGCGCTCTGCGGCGCATCAATCTCGCGCAGGTTCTTTTCCATGAACTCCTCGCGGGTGTACCCGTGGAGCCTGAACGTTGCCTCATTGGCATAGAGAAAAGTGCCGGAAAAATCATGGACCGTGATCGATGCCGGGGCATTGTCCGCGATCTGGGCAAGGATACGTACGTAGGCATCATTCTCCATACCCGATCACCCGTCCCCCGCTTTTCGCAGGCATCGTGCCTGTACATGATGGATCGCGGGTATCGCTATTAAATCATTCCCGGTTAGTAGCCGAATCACCCGGGGGAGATGCATCCCGGCCCCGTGCCAGCCTGCTCCCCGGCATCCAGTCATTCGTCCGGAGCAGGTGCTGGCGCTCTCACCTGACCGTCCGGACCGCACGGGCACCCTCCCGTACTGCACCACGATTACGATAATCCTCTCGTTTCACCCGCATGCCCCCACCATGTACCCGCGCCCCCAGGAAGTCAAATCATATTAATCCCCAGAGCGATGTGTACTGCTGTGAAAACCGCCATCCTGGGAGGGGGTCTTTCCGGACTCACCCTGGCCCATATCCTGGCAGGGAGGGGAGAGGACGTTCTCGTCCTGGAGGCTGAGGAGGCCATCGGCGGACTCTGCCGGTCCCGCACCGGGGATGGCTTCTGCTTTGATACCGGCGGCTCCCACATCATCTTCTCCCGGGATTCCGAGGTCCTCGGGTTCATGCTCTCCGTCCTCGGTGAGAACCGTGCGGAGAGGAAGCGGAACACGAAGATATTCTACAAGGACCGGTTCGTGAAGTACCCGTTCGAGAACGGGCTCTCCGGGCTCCCCAGGGAGGACCTCTATCTCTGCCTCTCCGAGTATATCAAAACCCTTATCGCAGCAGAGAAGGGGGAGCTCCCCCCGGTGGTCAGCTTCCGGGACTGGATCTACACCACGTTCGGGGCGGGGATTGCCGAGTGCTACCTCATGCCGTACAACCGGAAGATCTGGAATTATCCCCCGGAACAGATGTCGGCGCACTGGGTCGAAGGCAGAGTCCCGCGGCCACCGGTGGAGGACATCATCCGGTCGGCAATCGGGATCGAGACGGAGGGGTATACCCACCAGGCCGTCTTCTCGTATCCTCTCCACGGGGGGATTGAAGCCCTGGTGCGGGCGATTGCCGAACCGGTGATGGACCGCGTGACCTGCGGGTTTGGTGCATCAAGGATCAGGAGGACACCTGGCGGATGGGAGATCACGGACGGCACCCGGACCGTCCGGGCCGGGAAGCTGATCAGCACCATCCCGCTCCAGAACCTCCTCCCGGCTCTTGACGGCGTTCCGGCAGCGGTGCGGGAAGCGCTCGGTGCACTCCGCTATAACTCGGTCTGCTCGGTCTTCATCGGGGTGCGGGGAGAAGTCCCCCCCATCTCGTGGCTGTACGTGCCGATGCCGGAGACCGGGCTCTTCAACCGGGTATCATTCCCCTCGAATTTCAGTACCGCGGTGGCTCCGGAAGGGTGCAGTTCGGTCCTCGCGGAGATCACCTACAACGACGGGGATCCCGTAACAGGGATGAAGGACGATGAGATCATCGGGCACGTGATCAGCTCGCTCGAATCCATGGGCCTCATCAGGAAAGATGCCGTGGTCTCCTCCGGGATTGCCCGGCACCGGTTCGCATACGTGGTATACGACCTCGACTACCTGAAAAATATCCGTACGGTGCGGGACTACTGCAGGGAGATCGGGATCGATCTCGTCGGCCGGTTCGCCCAGTTCGAGTACCTGAACATGGACGGGTGTATCCGGAGCGTCATGGACTACACCGGGTGGCGGCCATGAAGATCAGTTTCTACGTTGAAGACTTCCTCTTCTTCAAGTA
>DUGL01000044.1:2083-3008 GCA_013331415.1 Methanoregulaceae archaeon
AAACGGGTCCTCACCGCCCATTCGACCCCGCGGATCAACCGCGGGAACATATCGCTCGAAAAGCTGATCAACAGGCAATACCCGAAGATCTACGGGAAGTATGACCATATCATCACCATCTCGGAACCCTGCCACGAGGAGGTGACCAGGATGGTCCCCGATATACCGGCAACCCTCATCCCGAACGGGGTCAACCGGGAGTTTTTCCAGAGGGATCCCGAAAAAGCCGCAGCCTTCCGGGACCGCCACGGTATCCCCGACGAGCAGGAGGTGGTCCTCTCGGTCGCCCAGCTGACACCCCGGAAGGGCCTGTACGACTTCCTCTCCATCGCGAAGCAGAACCCTGAGAAGACCTTTGTCTGGGTGGGCGGCTTCCCGTACGGTGCGCTCTCGAAAGACTGGCGGCGGATCCGTCGGCTGAAACAGCGGTGTGGCCAGAACGTGATCTTCCCCGGGTACATCGATGACATCATCGGGCCGTACAGCGCTGCCGATACCTTCCTGATGCCCTCGTATGCCGAGACGTTCGGGCTGGTGATCCTCGAAGCTCTCTCCTGCGGCCTCCCGGTCGTCGCGAGGGACATCCCGGAGTTCCGGGAGATCTTCGGGGACACGATCCTCTTCTTCCAGAGCCGTGACGAGGCGGCAGCCCTGATCGACGACCGGCCGCTCCTCTCCCGGTATGCCGCAGGGGCGCGGGACTACACTGCCGCATACGACATCCGCGACGTCGCACGGCAGCACCTTGACCTGTACAGGGAACTGGTGGGACCATGATATCGGTGGTCGTGCCCGCCTACAACGAAGAGCAGAACATCCGGGCGTGCCTTGAATCACTCGAACGGCAGACTGTCTCCCGGGACCAGTACGAGGTCATCGTGGTGGACGGCGGATCGAAGGACCGGACGCGGGAGATTGCGGCAGA
>DUGL01000124.1 GCA_013331415.1 Methanoregulaceae archaeon
CCTGCTCAATAGAGCAGACACCTTTCATCAGCGAACGAGTGCTCCTCCGACAGCCCCCCCGATCGCACCCAGGATGCCGAAGTAGAGTGTGGCGATCACGATGATTAATGAGACACCGAGTGCCGTCAAGAACCCGGGTATCCCAAAGAACAGCGTCCCGCCAAGGACGAGTATCACGGAGACGATCATTGCCCCGAAAATGCCGGAAACGAACCCTGCCGTGGCTCCCCCGCCAAATCCGCCCCGTGCGATGAGTCCGGCGATCAATCCCCCGATGAGCGGCCCGAGGGCCGGCAGGCTCCCAAGGAGCACCATCACCATGAACCCAACGATGACACCCGGCCAGAAGGAGCCTTTCTTTGCTGCCATAGGGGATCAGTCGCCTGCCCTGCCAATAAAAGTTCGGACCGGCAAGTACCGCACGATTACATGACTTCTCTGAATCCGGGTGGAGAAAGACCTGGATGATTCGAAACCACCCGGGAGGACGGCTCCCGTCAAAGAAAGCGGGGAGGTTCCCCGGAAAGGAAGCCACCGGGAGCAACGAGGGGGAAAGATGGATCAGTTCTGCGGTTCAGACCGGGCCGTGAGGAACACCGGGCCCCGCACATCCACTTTCCGGTTATTGTCCGTGATGTACCGCATGGCGTACTCAGCGATCCTGACGTTGATGTCGCTTGGGAGTTTTGCCATCTTGACCTGGACCGTTACCCCTTCCCTGCACCGGGCTGCCCGCTCGATCCGTGCGGCAGCCAGGGAGGCAACCGCCGAGAGATAGGTGAGCCCGGACGAGATGCCGGATTCACGCACCTCCTTCCACTTCTCTGTATCCGGGACCCCGAGCACTCCCCCGTTGCTCGCAAAGATCTCGTTGGTGCAGGCCGGTCCGAGGAGCCTGGTCCCGGACTCGGGCTCCTCGACAAAGACCCGGACAGGATACCCCTCGATCTCTCCCTCGAATGCCGGGAACGAACAGGGCCCGGGTTCGGTGGCATGCGCGAGAGCCGTTGCGATGATCGCCCGTGCAAGCTGCCGTCCGCCAGGGCTCGCCGGCTCTTCCCGGAGGGTGATCGCCCGGGCAATCGCGTAATCGGTGAGATGCCCCGGGAAGAACTGGGGAAACGTGAGTTTCCGGACATCGTCTGCCTGGTATGCAATCATTGCCAGGCGTTCGACCCCGAGGCCCAGGTTCATGACCGGGATCCCGATTCCATACTCCCCGAGTGCTGAAGGAGAGTACAGGCCAAACGTTGCTACTTCCACCCATTCATGGACCGGGTGGCGGGCGTATACCTCGGTCTGGGACCCGGGCATGTAGTATTTCGAACGCTTCTCATCGGGTCTGAACCGGAAGTCCGTGAAGCCAAACGAGGAGAGCAGTGCCCTGCTCACTGCTTTCCCCTCATCATTGCTCACATCCTCACCTGCTACCACGCAGGATGCCGAGTGGTAACTCATCAGGCGTGTCGGCCCCTCCTCCTGCTCGCGCCGGAAGCACCGGTCCACCGAGAAGAGCCGGAGCGGGAGTGGCCGCTTCTCCCAGATCGCTGCAAGCGAGAGGAACCACCCGCTCGTCATGTGGCTCCGGAGCGTACTCCGGGACGATCGTGGCTCAAGGGAACGGAACGCTGCAAAGACCCGGTCAAAGATCTGCACGGTCAGCCCGTCGTCGATCCCCAGCACACCCGAGGTGGCATGGACGAGGTCATCACCATCGATTGCAGATTTTTTATACGACTGGAGGAGTTCCCGCAGCCGCTCCTCTTCATTGGTGCCCACCGGCTTTCCGGTAATTGCGGCAATCCCCTCGAGCTCTTCCCTGCCGATACCCTGGTTTGGCCGATCAAGCCCCCCGATGTAGAAGACGCGGTCGAGGACTGCGCTCGCCTCGGGGCCGAATTGCCGGTACACATCCTGCTCTTCCACGATGATAGGGTTTGCAAATTCATCAAACCCGAGCGAGAGGTAGGTCTCCCGAAGCCGGTGTATCGTTTCGTACACCGGGTGAGCAGCAGCCCTGCGGTACTGCAGGCGCGGATACATGTCCTCATGCCCGGGTGGGGTGAGAACGCGGGGGCCCCTGTGCCAGGCCTGCTCGAAATTATCCCGGGCGGATCGCCGGTACTCCTCAGGATCAAACCTCATTGCATACGCTCCAGCTGAACCACCCTGCTTGCCCGGTTCTCATCAGCGATCCGGTAATCGCAGAGCTCACTGATCGCCCCGGCAAACTCCCGTATGTATTCATGTGTGGGCATGTGCTCCCTGCTCAGTCGTTTTCGACTGTATCCAAGATACATATATCCCTTCAGTTCGCCGTACGTTGCACCGGATTCCTGGAGGAGCGCGGCATACCGTTCAGGGGCATAATCATTCAGACCGCGGACCAGCGTGACCCTGACTGCCGATCGCCTCGACCCGAGCAGCGCAAGGCTCTCACGGATCCGATCCCAGTAATCATCGCGAGGCCTGCAGATCCTGAGATAGGTCTCCCGGTCTGGTGCAGGAAGGGAGACGTAGGTCTGGAAGGGGTCACACCGGGAGAGCACATCCGGGTTTGTACCATTGGTCACGAGGAAGGTGGTATAGCCCTCCTCGTTCAGAAGCCCTATCAGTTCAGGGAGGTGGGAGTACAGGGTCGGCTCGCCCGAGAGCGAGATCGCCACATGGGCCGGAGCAAGGGCTTCAGAGAAACGCTCTGCAGTCACATACGGGGAGACCTTATATCCGGAGAGGGCCCGTTTCTGCAGGGCCGGTATCCCGGCAAGGATCTCTTCAGGGGTGCACTCACGCTCACCCGGGTACTCGTGCTCAAAGGAACGCCAGCAGAAGAGGCAGCGGTGGTTACACCGGAGCGTCGGCGTCATCTGGACACAGCGGTGACTCGCTATCCCGTAGAACTGGTGCTTGTAACACGTGTCTCCGCCTTTCAGTGCTTTCTTGCACCAGAGACAGGGTTTGACCGCGGCCGAGGAGTCAGGTGAGAAGAACTGGTACCCCTGGCTCCTGAGTGCCTTACATGGTGTGGAGATCATCGATACCAAGGGTCCCGAGCGCTTCTGCAAGCGTGTTCTTCGTGGCCTGAACCAGCGTGAGCCTGCTCCGGCGTGTTATGCCCTCGCTCTTCAGGACCGGCTCGAACTGGTAGAACACATTGAACAGGTCGGCAAGCTCCCGGGCATAGGTGGCGACGAGGTGGGGTTTGAGATCCCGGACAGCGTTCCGGATCACGGCGGGAAACTTTGCGATGTGCTGTGCAAGGGCGATCTCGCTCTCCATCGCGAGCTCGAACGCCGGCTCGTACGGCCCGGCTTTTTCGAGGATACTGCACGCCCGGGCATGGGCGTACTGGATGTAGGGACCGCTCTGCCGCTCGAAATCGAGCGCCTCGTTCCAGTCAAAGACCGTACTCTTCTCCGGGGAGATCTTCACGATATCATACCGGATGGCAGCGATCGCGACCGATCGTGCAATGGCCGATTTTGCCGCGTCATCGAGGTCATCGCGCCGCTTCGCCACCTCGTCATAGGCATGTTTCGTAACCTCGTCAATCAGCTCGTCGGCTGATACGAACTTCCCTGCCCGGGTGCTCATCGCCCCTTCCGGGAGCGAGACGAATTCAAAATGGACAATGTCCGGGGACTTCTCTCCAAGCAGCCTGAGCGTCGCCGCAAGCTGCGCCCCGATCAGCTTGTGGT
>DUGL01000122.1 GCA_013331415.1 Methanoregulaceae archaeon
CCTCCCTGCCCGGCTGCAGCTCCAGCTGCACCGGATCATCGGGGTGCGCTGATGAAAGCGGTATGTCTGCTCTCGGGGGGCATGGACTCGGCAACGCTCGCGTACCTGGCACGGGACCAGGGATACCGCATCTCCTGCCTCCACTTCAATTACGGGCAGCGGACCGAGCGAAGAGAAGGAGCAGCAGCACGCACGATTGCCAGGCTCCTCGATGCTGATGAGCTGGTCGAGGTCGATCTCTCCTGGCTCACCAGGTTTGGGGGGAGCAGCCTTACCGATCACAGCCGCCGCGTCGATAGGTACGAAGGAGACCGGGCAGGGATCCCGAATACCTACGTCCCGTTCCGGAACGGAAATCTCCTCGCCATCGCCACCAGCTATGCCGAGGCACGCGGGGCAGACGCGATCTTCATCGGGGTCCAGGCCCAGGACTACAGCGGGTACCCGGACTGCCGCCCGCAGTTCATCGAGGCGTTCCAGCACGTGGTGGATACCGGGACCCGCGAAGAGACGCACATCCGGATCATGGCCCCCTTCATCTCCCTGACAAAGGGGGAGATCCTCTCCATCGGGTTTCGTCTCGGCGTCCCCTATGAACATACCTGGTCCTGCTACCAGAACGAGGAACGGGCATGCGGGGTCTGCGGGGCCTGCCACTTCCGCCGGGAGGCGTTCGCATCCCTTGGCCGGCAGGACCCGATCCCGTACGAGGAGGGCTGACAGCATGGACCTGTATCGGGGAAAACGTCTCTTTGTCGAGAAGAAGATGGTCCGGCTGCCTGACGGGCGGGAGCTCGAGCGGGTCCTGGTCCACCCGGGAGATGCGGTTGCCATCCTGCCGGTAAGGGCAGATGCGAGCTGCTACCTGCTCCGCCAGTACCGTTTTGCCATCGACGAATTCATTCTCGAAGCCCCGGCAGGAACGCTCAACGCCGGCGAGCGGCCCGATGAGACGGCACGGCGTGAACTGATCGAGGAGACCGGTTTCCAGGCAGAGACCCTGATCCCGAGAGGGTTCATCTACACCACGCCCGGGTTCACCGATGAACGGATATTTCTCTTCGAGGCGCAGGGACTCTCACCCTCGTGTGCTTATGAAAAGGATGAGGATGAGGTCATAGAAGTCATCAAGGTACCGCTCGCTCACCTGCCGTCCATGATTCGTGAGGGTGAGATATCCGATGCAAAGACCATCGCGCTGGTGTACCGCTGCCTGGGACCGGTCCGGGAATCCCGCAGGTAACATTCCCGATTCTGCAGAGGCCCCGGGTGATCTTTTTATCGGGCGCAATTTTATGGGGAGCGGCACTGAATAGTAATAAGCTTTGACTACGGGGGATACCTGACATGGCAGAGGCAGCGGTGATGGATACAGCGCGGGCGCGCTACGAGTTTAAGAAGACGCTCGAGAAGCTTGAGGCGAAGCAGGGGAGCGGAACCGAGCTGATCACGCTGTACATACCACCTGACAAGCAGATCTTTGATGTCACCGGTCAGCTCCGCGACGAGTTCGGGCAGTGCGCAAACATCAAGAGCAAGCAGACCCGCACCAATGTCCAGAGTGCCATCTCGTCCATCCTCTCCCGGCTGAAGTACTACAAGAACCCGCCAGCGAACGGGATGGCAGTCTTCTGCGGGACGATCCAGCTCGGCGGGGACCGGTCTGACCTGGAGTGCACCATCATCGAGCCGCCGGAGCCGCTCAACCTCTACCTGTACCGGTGCAGTTCCAACTTCGAGCTCGAGCCGCTCCGGCAGATGCTCGAGGACAAGGTCGTGTACGGGCTCCTCGTGCTCGACAGGCGTGAGGCGTACTGGGGTTTCCTGCGGGGGAACCGGATTGAACCGATCGGGGGTGTCACCTCCACCGTCCCGGGAAAACAGCGCAAAGGCGGGCAGTCCGCCGCCCGGTTCCAGCGCCTGCGCGAGATCGCCATCGATGAGTTCTATACAAAGATCGGGGAGCGGGCGAGCGCCATCTTCATGGCCGAGAAAGACTTCTTCGAGCGGTTCGGAGGGGTCCTGATCGGGGGGCCGAGCCCGACGAAGGAGGAGTTCTACAACGGGCACTACCTCCACCACGAGCTCCAGAAGCGGATTCTCGGCCTCTTTGACGTTGCGTATACAAACGAAGACGGCCTCTCGGAGCTTGTCGACGCAGCAAAGGATGCGCTGAAAGGCCAGGAGGTCATCAAAGAGAAAGAGATCATGGAACGGTTCTTAAAAGAGCTCGTCAAAGACAACGGGCTTGCGTCCTACGGAGAAGAGAGCGTGCGAAAGAACCTCCTCCTCGGTGCGGTCGATATCCTCCTCCTCTCCGCCCGGCTCCGGAAATCGCGGGTGACCATCACCTGCCAGAGTTGCGGCCATTCTGATGAGCGCACCATCTCACTCGAGCCGGGAAAGACGGTCGGGGACATCCTCGCCCATACCTGCCGGATCTGCACCGCCCCGCTGGTCGTGGAGTCCGAAGTCGACATCGTGGAAGAGCTCACCACCCTCGCAGACCAGACCAGCACGCGGGTGGATATCATCTCCGATGATTTTGAGGAGGGGGCCATCCTGTACAATGCATTTGGTGGAATTGCCGCGATCCTCCGCTACCGGACGGGATCCTAGATGTACCTGGAGACGTTTGAGAAGATCGAGCGGGCGCTTGCAGCAGCAACCGGACTGAAAAATCCCCCGCTGACCGATGGGGGTGCCCATGCTGCATTCGCATCACCGGTCGCGTTTGAACGGGCAAAAGAACTCCGCCGCTCGCCGGTGCAGATCGCAGCAGAGATAGCGGGCGTGCTCGCCCGCGATCCATCCCTGGCAGGGATCCGGATAGAGACGAAGGGGCCGTACATCAACTTCCATACCGGGCCCGGCTTCATCTCTGCATCTGTCAGAGCCGCACTTGCCCCGGGATACGGTACCGCCCCTCCCGGGAATGTGCGGGTCGTGCTCGAGCACACCAGCGCCAACCCGAACGGCCCGCTCCACGTGGGACACATCAGGAACACCATCATCGGGGATACCCTCGCCCGGCTGTTCCGGAAGGCCGGCTACCGCCTCGAGGTCCAGTACTATGTCAACGACATGGGCCGCCAGATCGCCATTGTCGCCTGGGGATTTACCCACCTCGAGAGTGCCCAGAGAGACGGGGAGAAGGGCGACCACCATGTCGCGAGGATCTACATCGCGGCAAACCGGGAGATCGAGCGGGACCCCGGGATCGTTGCCGGGGTCGATCTCCTGATGCAGCGGGTCGAGAAGGGTGATGCCCCGACCATGGCGCTCTTCCGGAACGCGGTCAGCGAATGCCTCGAGGGCTTTGCGGTGACCCTTGCGCGGCTCAACACCCGCCACGACCGGTTCGTCTGGGAGAGTGACTTCATCAGGAACGGCGATACCGCGAGGCTCCTCGACCGGGTTCGGAGGATGGATGAGTACCACGAGGAGGGGAAGGTCTGGCTCGATCTGTCGGGGCAGGGATTCGAGAAAGAGTATGTCCTCCGGCGAAGCGATGGCACGTCGGTCTATGCAGCCCGCGACCTTGCCTACCATATCTGGAAAGGACGCAACTTCGACCGGGTTATCGATGTCCTCGGTGCCGACCACAAGCTGATCGGGGCGCAGCT
>DUGL01000087.1:0-252 GCA_013331415.1 Methanoregulaceae archaeon
CTCACCAGTCGGGATGCCGTCCCCCGGGGGGCTCTGGGGAGCTGCATGAGGCGGGCTTCCAGCTCCTGGAGGAGGGCCCGTTTTCGCTCCTCCTCGATCTTTCTCCGGATAAACTCCCGGATCTCTTCGTTCCAGTTCACGCGGTCACGCAGGTTTTCCATCCCCTTCTTGAGCTGATCGGGGAGCCTGACACTGAGTGAAGGACACATAGTACGTAATATGTCTTACAAAAATTAAATATTTTGTATGATG
>DUGL01000087.1:443-2871 GCA_013331415.1 Methanoregulaceae archaeon
GGCAGGGGGGCCGGATGGCGGGACGGTATGAACACTTATCACCATCCCGCTGGAGGAAGAGACCATCCCGTTAAAAGATCACGACATCCTGCCCATGAACACGGGGTGAGTGGCGGGGGCGGAAATAGTGGGACGGGGGGGGTTGTCTCACGCCTGATTTCACGAAGTTCGGAAGGCCAGCTGGTGATCGACAGGGCAGCTTCACCTGATACGTGGCCTTCGGGAGGGAGACCCTCTGCCCCTGACCCGCCTGATGAACGCTATACGCCGGTACACCTGAATTCCCAGGCATGCCGGGCTGATGGACCACCCGGGGGCTATTTCCCCGAGGGTCATGGCGATGTACAGACCCGGCAGGACCCCGCTGCCGGGTCGCACTATACGGTATGCGCAAATATCTTTATTTCAGATAAGAATTCCCGTAACACCGGGAGGTCCCTGGTGAGGATTCCGTATACCTGGGCCAGGTCCAGGTCATAGTAGCTGTGGACCAGGACATTCCGGAATCCCGCCAGGTCAGAGAGATGACGGGCGAGGTCCCGGGTCAGGACCCCTTCCTCCGCGAGGATGACGAACGTATCACGGTAGCTCGCCGGCCTCCGGAGCCCTTTCATAGCAATGATCTCTGTTGCGATATCGATTGAGGACTGGACAGTCACGAGCATCGCATGGAGTACCATGTTCCGGGAATCCCGGTCACGTCTGAACTGTTCAAGGGGGAGAGACGTATACCGCTCCCAATCGTTGAGAGCCTCGGACAGTTCCCGGATACAGGAGACAAGCCTCAACGACTCACCCCGGCAAGGAAAGCCCTGTCCACCCGGTCAAACAGGTACTTCAGGTCCAGGTATCGTCGCATGATACCCGTCTCGTAGGCAATCCTCTCCTCCTCGCTCCGGCAGAAGACAATGCAACCGGTCCGGATCACCTCGTACTGGAACTCCACGGGGGCACCATTCAGCACCCGCACATCACAGGGGACCGGGGGGGAGAGCAGGTCCTCTATCTCCCCGGCAATCTGCATCTGTTGTTTAAATTGGGTATAGGGTTCCATCGTCCCCGACAGGAGGAGCGCGATATCGATATCCTGGTAGGTATCATCGCGGACAAAAGAGCCAAAGAGATAGGCCAGCAGCACCGGGTCGTGGCGGGAGAGCACCTGTCCTGTTACCGCCCTGACCTCTGCTGACGAAGGTCCATACTCCCGGGAAAAAAGGCGGATATCATCCAGTGTTTCACCATTATCCACCTGAATACACCAGTACGATACTCGTTTTGAAAGGATTTAAAGGGATTTCCCGGGGTCCTGCCATCGCTCCGGATACCAGGGACCGATGGTCTGTCGGCCCCGCTCGTCTTCCCCCATGCTGTCTGTATCACCATCCCGCCGGAGGAAGAGACACTCCCGTTAAAAGATCAGGACATCCTGCCCGTGACCCGGGGTGGGAGGCGGGGGGCCGGATGGCGGGAGGGGCAGCAGGGGACCATCGATCTGAGGTATCCCGCACGGTTCCGCGATAGATCGGGGTGCCTGTCACCATAACCAACTTATTAAAAGGGATCAGTCCATCTCAATGAGGATAGTCCGGAGCGCCTGTTCAAGGCCCGGGAGATCGTCTCTGACCGTGAACCAGAGACGCTCAACGTGCACATCAAAAAGGCATGAATCAACTTGTCGCGCGTCCCTGCGATCAATCGCCATGGAACCTGAGGATACCTCTTTTTTTACGCCAGCAGGTACATGTTTGGCAGCTTCTCCAATTCTCTCAAGTGCATGAATTACCGCAAAAATTTTCTCTTCGTTGTTCAGGAATGCCTGCTCGTCTATCCCTTTTACAAAGGCACGTGCTTTCGTGGTCGCATCGAGCATATCCAGGATATATTGCCTTGATTCTCTCGCGGGACTCATATTGGGACTGCCTCCTGCAGTATACGATTGCGGAGCACTGGCTTGAGCGTGCGTTTCTCGACCAGATCGACCTTTCCTCCGAGCAGATCGGTGAGTTCCTGCTCAAGCGCCACGAAGGAAAACAGCGTCGGGGACTGTCCCTTCCCAAATTCCACAAGGATATCGATATCACTACCCCTCTTCTGTTCCCCGCGGACATAGGACCCGAAGAGTTCCAGGGACTTTATTCCGTATTTTTCCGATAACTCCGCGATATGTTCTCGAAGAATGCGCTGGATATCATCGATTGACCCGACCTTCTTACGGGGATTCTTCCTGGTCACCATCCAGCACCTCTCTGCTTCAAAATGTATCCACATAGGTCATGAGCATCTCTATGAGATAAAAGACGAACATCCTTCACAGTACCCTAGCCTCCCTTCGGATCCTGTCGCGAATGTACCAATGCAAGCCGGCTTCGGTCACGACATCCACCCGGCACCCGAGGAGGTCTTCGAGGTCCTGTATCAACCCCACCTG
>DUGL01000087.1:2882-4160 GCA_013331415.1 Methanoregulaceae archaeon
CATCCCGCTGCACCGATCCAAACACGCGGATATTTCCTGCACCATATCGTGATGCAATGCGAAGAATATCTTCGCGTTTCTCCTGGAGCAGATGTCGCAGGCCTGGCACCTCACCTCACCCTCGTACCAGACATTGGGGTAAAACTCCATATAATGATTCTGGAGGGAAATCTGGCTCGTGCAACGGGACGTACCATGGAACAAGGGCACGCATGGTGAGGGCGGGAGGTACATGCCTCCTCTCCTGTATACCCTATCCCATTCCCAAGATGACCGGACGGCGGATTGAGAGAATCCGGCGGATCTTTTCCCTTCCAGGACGACCCTGACGGCGGCCGGACGAATACTCCATAGCCGTATAGCGGGTGGCTCATGGCAGGATGGCGGGCAAGGAGGACAATCCCCACAGAAGATCGGACCAGCGTTGATGATTCCTCGCGATTCTCATGAGGGATATACGTACTGGAGATCGTTCACGGTATGCTCCTTTCTATTTTTACAGAATATAGTTTTGCAGAATTGATTCATTCGTCCTCTCACCAGATGGCATAAAGAATCGTCCATTCACCAATCGTCCAAATTCACGATACGGGTGAATCTCCAAACGCTGTTCTACGCCGAAGGAAAGTCCGTGACCTATTCAACACCAGGGGCCGGATGCCGGGGGGCCGGATGGCGGGACGGGAGTTCTCCGGCACAGGATCCCCTGCGACCGGACCCGTCCCGGCCACTCCTCCCTCATGGTTCGATCCTGCGCTCTGCCGAATCACGCATGACCGGGTGCGGATCCTCCAAAATCGCACAACGTTCGATTTGCACGTACATACTACCCCCAAACAGGGCATTTCACGACGGATACGTCGGGAACGAATACCCTGCATATCTCCTTTTTAATCCAGGAAAAGCGTGCATTCATCGCTCCGGTTACTATTCATCGAACATTATTTTTGGGGAAACATTTTTTATCAGGTATGTCAATTCAATCATCAGACAACCCGAGGTGGCCCGGCGAGCCGTCCAGCATCTCCCCATTTCCTGATCCGGCTCGCGTCCAGCGCCCCTCATACCCTATGATACCCCGGGGGAACCCATATGACAACGGCAGACCCGTACGAAGACCTCGATCCTGTTCCCGATACCACGAGATATAGCGGCAGCAGGAACGGAAACGGGGATGCCAGCGACAGCATCATCTCCCTGATCAACCACTACTCCGCCTTCTCCGAGACGATCGCGGCGAACTCGGCGGTGGCGTCATTGGTGGCACTACAGTCTATC
>DUGL01000141.1 GCA_013331415.1 Methanoregulaceae archaeon
TCGCCCGGGAGGCGATGGAGACGGGCCAGTCGATCCATGATCTTGTCGTGGCAAAGGGCATGGTATCAGAAGAAGAAGCAGACCGGCTCTTTGATCTCACAGCGATCTCAGCCAACCGGTACCGGAACCAGGGAGGGAAGAAGCCGTCATCCGGGAGACCAGGAGAACCCGAGAGTGCCAGGCGATGAATTACACCTGCACCCCGTAAAGGCCTGCACCCCGTAAAGGCGGTACGGCAATGATGTGGATGAGGGGGATCCCCCCATCCACCATGGCCCGGGTACTCCGCTGATCCACAGCCCTGAGATCTGGCGCTGCCCGGGCTGTTGGAAACAGGATGGGAGAGAATATGCCAGCTCACTCTATCCCGGGGGGGCATACCCCGACTGCCTGAACCGCTGGAAATGATTTTTTGAAACGATTGCAGTGATCGTATCCAGGGATGGAGCGGGCGGCGACCAGTCACAGCAGAGCAATCCCGGCGAAGTCACGCTGACAGAGAACATCTGGAAAATTACCCGTACCAGGCGTGAAGTAGTGCAGGTCCGGGCAGGGAACGATCCGGATGGGAGTAATAAAAAAGGGATTCAGTATTGTCCATCAAACTCTTTTGCTTCCTTTTCAAGGAAATAGCCCAGTATTACACGGATCAGGACAACCGCACCAAGCAGCGTGAGGTCTTCCAGGGTTGGGTCGAGGACCGTGGTGAGAACATCGCCCGCAATAAAGAATTCAAGACCAAATATGATATTTCCGGTAAATTCTCTCTTGATCTGGTCTCTCCCGGTTGCTCTCCGGGGAAATCCGGTAAGAAGAAGTTCGACGAGCGCCCGTATTCCCCCATAGATGATCAACACAGCCCCGATAACCCCAAAGACAAGGGCAAATACGTGAATGATATCGGTCACATAGGCAATATGCATAGATTACACTGTTGAGGGTATGGTAAAAACCCATCGGGCGGAGGCCGCAGAGCATGATGCCCGGAGCTTCCTGCAGTTTTCAGACAGCAGGATTGAATGAAAGCCCGCATCCCTGCACGCACTCATTATTTTTCGGCAGCCATGTTATCGAGTGGAGGCACCCGGGTGATTATCGCTCTGCTCACGGGACCACGGCCATCTTTTCGTAGTGAGAGAAACATTCTTAGAGATATATATAAATTATATGAATGGGTACTACCCCCTGAGGTCCTGAGCATGGATACCTTTGAGTTGATGGCCAAAAAGATGAACGAGATGGCTCCCGAAGAACGGATGAAGCAGATCGAGAGCCTGAAAGCGATGTGCACCTGTCCGGGATGTCCCAGTTACACGATCTGTGCGAAAAAAGCCAGGGAATCCCTGTACTGTGCAATGGGGAAGAGTTTCATGTGCATCTCGGAAGAGAAGGGCTGCATCTGCCCGACCTGCCCGGTAGCAAAGAACCTGGGACTGAAAAACAAATTCTTCTGCACCCGGGGAGCCGAGAAAGCCCAGCGGTATGAACACACCCTCTGGGGCTCAACGATGGTCTGAAGCACTCCCTTTTTCTATGAAAACGGCTCCGCCGTTTTCATAAATCGTATGCATGTGTCCTGATACGGGATCATGTGATTTTTTTGATCATAAGCCGGCAGACCAGAAACCCCCTGCCGGATTATCCTGGCATTCTGAAACATCGCCACGATATCTCTCTTGGACTCGTCTGGTCCCCCGCTTCTCCCGGGTAAAAGACATCCCCCTGGATCCGAAACTTCCGGCATTCGTCTCGCCTGCGGTGCCCGATGTGCTCGTCAGGGAGTGCGACCTCAAGCCCGACACCCACGGTCCAGGCTGACCTTGCACGGATGGTGCCGGGAAGGTGAACACACCCCCGGACCTCGTATCCCATGGTGCAGGAACTGATCTGCATGGCATTATCTGCTGTCAAGGACATGCTATACCAGGAGGGGGAGGATGCATGAATCAGCAACCCTGCAGAGCGGAATTCCTCCGAACAGCACGGGGAAATGACGATACATCGGGGGGACTATCCACCCGGATAACCAGAGCGTACAGCAGAACCAGGAGGGCTCCTGATGCTCGACCACTGCCCGGGTGCTGCTAACCTCCGCACCCCGACGCTCACGATAAAGAAATGTCCCCAGTGTGGCGGGGAAGTCGAGATCTTCTCAAACGATACCTCGGTGACCTGCAGAACGTGCGGTCTCACCATCTACAACGACATCATGTCCTGTGTCCAGTGGTGCAGGTACGCCCGGGAGTGCGTGGGCGAGGAGACGTACCGGAAACTGACCGCAAAAAAACCCGAGAAGATAGAGCACAATTAGGGAGAGGGGCCTGCCTCCCGTGGAGCCCACATGCACGGTTCATCAGTTTCTCCGGATGGCAGGGAACCGGAACAACAGACCAAAAGTCCGGACCACGAATGGGAACAGCTGACGACTGAGCTTTTAGCGGGTGGCCGGAATCCCGGGAAAAAGACATCAGGGAAAACAAGAGTGGCTTTATTGAGATGCGGACTACCACGACCTCATTCACGGGAAAACTGTATGGAGAACAGGTATGAAGAGGAAAATCATCACGATAGACGAGGAAAAATGCACCGGATGCGGGGAATGCATCCCCGATTGCCCTGAAGGAGCACTCCAGCTGATTGAAGGAAAGGCAC
>DUGL01000096.1 GCA_013331415.1 Methanoregulaceae archaeon
GGAACCCCTTCATCCAGGGTTTTTTGGAGCGCCCCGGCAAACCCGGCTTCGATGAGCGGGGGGAACTTGAGGAGGTTGATCGCACGGGTTTCATCCTCTCCCGGCGACCCCAGCATCTCGAGCATACGCTGGTTGACAAAGGTGATCCGCCCCTCGCGATCACAGGTGAGGATGCCGACAGGGGCATGCGCAGCCAGGTCATAATACTGCTTCCTGCTCTCCCGGAGCGCCGCTTCGGCCGCTTTCCGGCCGGTGATGTCCCGGGCCACCCCCAGGATACCGGTGGATTTCCCGCCGGCGTCCCTCAGGAAGGTCACGGTATTCTCGATAAAGACCGTGGTTTTGTCCTTGCAGTACTCCTCGGTCTCAAAGATCCGGGTCCGATCCGGGTCGGCACCCGGGTCCCCTTCACGGGCAAGTTCCTCCCGGAAGAATGCCAGCGACCGCTCGAGCGATGCAGGGGTGAGCATTTCGTCCAGTGACTGTGCCATGACCTCCTCGGCCGAGAAACCCCTGACTTTCCTGACTACCGGGCTGATGTACCGGATCGTGAGGTCCATGTCGAAAATATAGATGTAATCCCCGGTATTCTCGGCAATGAGTTTGAACATCTCGCTCTTCTCCCGGAGTGCCTCCTCAACCTTCTTCAGCCCGGTGATCTCGCGCCCGACTTCCACCACCCCGGTGACCGCACCCTGGTCATCCCGGGCTGGAAACGCCCGGAGCAGCCAGACCCGGCCATCAGGACTGGTCACCTCCATCTGCTGGGGCTCCCCGGTGGCAAATGCTCTCAGCACCGGGCAGGGTTCACAGGGGACATCCCGCTGGTGCCAGATCGTGTAGCAATGGTGCTCGCTCATCGCCCCGGATACACAGGAGACTGAATCACCCGACGCTTTGTTGGCCCAGGTGATCCGGAGGTCAGGGGAGGCATAGAACGCCACCATGTCGGTGATGGAGCCCAGGATAAGTGCTTTTTCTGCTTCCGACTTCTCCAGGGCCTCCTGCGCCTGCGCTGTCCGGGTGATATCCTGGAAGATGCAGTGAGTCTGCCGGAAGGAACCATCAGGGTTGTACCCAATCCTGCCATCAAACGATACCAGGGTGGTCCTCCCATCCCTGCACTGCATCAGGTACTCTGCATCGAGCAGGGAGCCTGCCTGCGTGAAGAGGGGGAACCGCTCGATGAAGAGCTTCCGGTGCTCTGGTACCACAAACTCCCCGAACCAGTGCCCGATCACCTCATCGCGGCTATACCCCAGGGTCTCCAGCCAGGTGTTGTTCACCGCGATGAACCGGCCCGCTGCATCGAGCGAGTGGTAGGGGACCGGTGATTGTTCGAACAGGCCGCGGAACCGCTCCTCGCTCTCCCGCAGTGCCTCCTCGGCTGCTTTCCTGGCGGTGATGTCCCGGGCTACGCCGTGAAACCCTGCCAGGACACCCTGGTTATCCCGGATCCCGCTCACGACCACCTCGCACCAGCGGGTGGAGCCGTCCTTGTTGTAGTACTCCACCTCGAGCGTGATCGACCGGTCAGGATCTGCACCGCCCTCCTGCTCGAGCGCAAGCTCCCGGGCAAAGGCTTCGCGGATGACCGCGAGCGATGCCGGGGTCACCTGGTCGGCAAGGTCCTGCTCCATCCGCTCTTCGGGGGAGAACCCGAGGACCTTCTCCATGGACGGGCTGACGTAGGTCGTGCGCAGGGAAAGGTCCTGCGTGAAGATGATATCGTTCATCTTCTCGGCGAGGAGCCGGTACCGCGATTCGCTCTCCCGCAATGCCAGTTCAGCCTGTTTCCGGTCGGTAATGTCGCGGGCGATCCCCTCAAGGGCGATGATGTTTTTATCGCTGTCATAGACCGGGACGTTGCGCTGTTCTGTCCAGATGACGGTCTCGTCCTTCCTCACCCACCGGAGGACGATCGGCTTGTTGGGGATGACTCCCCCCTGTGCCATCTCATCCAGCAGGGGACGGTCGTCAGGATGGACCAGTTTGAACCCGAGCTCCGGGTCCGCGTAATGATCGTCAGGGGTATAGCCGGTGATAGCGGTTGACGACGGGCTGACGTAGGTGAAATGCCGTTTTGGGATGAAGTCAACCCGGTAGATCAGGTCCGCGGCGTTCTCGGCGAACAGCCGGTACTGCTCTTCACGGCGCTGCAGCGCTTCCTCGGCCATTTTCCGGTCGGTGATATCCCGGATGGACTCGATGGCNNTTCCCGCCGTTCAGGTGCGGGATGAAGATCTCAGAGAAGACCCGGTCACCCTCCTTCCTGACATACGGGTACTTCCCGGCAACGATCTCTTCGCCCCCGAAGATCAGGTCGATCAGGATGGGGCGCCGTTCCCCGTAGAACGGGACGGCATACGCATAGTTCCCCTCGCCAAGTATTGCATCCTTCTTCACCCCGGTCATGACCTCCATGGCATGGTTCCAGGCGATGACCGTGCTGTTTGCATCAATAGCAAAGGTCGCATCCGGGAGGAACTCGAGGATCTCTGCGGTCCGCTGCTGCATCTCGGAGAGTGCCCGTTCCGATCGCCTGCTGCTGACCACCTGCCGGATCACGTGGAGCAGTTCTGCGAACTGGGTTCTGGGGTCACCGCCTTTCTGGAGGTAGAAGTCTGCCCCGCTGTTGAGTGCCTCGATGGCCACCTCCTCCCGGCCTTTCCCGGTGAAGATGATGAACGGGGTGCTGTCCCCGGCAGCCCGGATCTGCCTGAGGAAGTCGATGCCGTTCACCTGTGGCATCTGGTAATCCGAGACAATGGCATCGTACGTCCCGGAGGAGAGGAGCGTCATTGCAGCGGGTGCAGAGGGGGCGGTCGTGACCCTGACATCGCCTGCACGCTCCAGGAACCGCCTGCCGAGTTCAAGGAGGGAGGGCTCGTCATCGACCAGCAGGACCGCAATCCCCGGTGCAGCAACCCCCGCAGGTACCATGAAGTCTCAGTGCTTGTTGGAGCCTAATAACAGTATTTATACCCCTGGGAGCAATTGCCCGCGGAGGGGTGTTCCACGGGCCGGTTCGTTCACCGCTGGAGCCATGATCCCTGCTCCGGACTGGACAGAGATAATCGAGAACCCGCTTGAGGAGGAGGATTGCCCAAGGTAGTCCCGGGAGGGGGGGGCTCTGGCCGCGTGATCGGGGGAATGTGCCGGCCGGCCGCTCATGGCGCCTTTACGCAGGTTCATAGTTCGTGACGATGATCTCCTTGATCGCCCCCCGCCGTGTGCCATCGGCATTGATCATCCGCTTCGCCGGGACCCGATCGACCCGGTACCCGGCATACAGGGCATCAAAGAAATCGTCAGCAGGGTCATGGTTCCGGGGATCGGAGTTGGAGAGCATGAGCTTCGCACCCGCTGCATCGCACCGGGCAAAGAAGCAGGCAAGCCGCCGCTGGTCCTCGTCGTCGAATTGGTCCTTTGCATAGCTGGTGAAGCGGGAGGTCGTGCTGATGGGCCGGTACGGGGGATCGAGGTACACAAAGGACTGGTCGGACACATACGGTTCTGCTGCCGTGAAATCGCCCAGGTGGATCGCGGTATTCTGGAGGATTCGGGCATCTGCCTTCAGCAGTTCCGGGGAAGGCAGTGCAGGTTTTTTGTACTTCCCGAACGGGACATTGAACTCCCCTGCCCTGTTCACCCGGAAGAGGCCGTTGAAACAGGTCCGGTTCAGGAAGATCAGTTCCGCCGCCCGCCGGGTCCACGCCGGGCTGAACCGGGAGAAGTCCAGGTCAGGTCTCGTCTGGTTGAAGTGGTCACGGAGCTCGTAGTAGGAGGATGTCCTGCCGGCATCTGGTTTCGCGAGATACGCTGCAGAGAGCTCTGCCAGGTGCCGGATGAGGGTATCGACATCGTCCCGGACAACCGTGTACGCGAGGATCAGCTCCTCGTTGCAATCGAAGATGTGGGACTCATGGAAGGGGAAGATGCTGGCGAAATAAAAGAAGGCCGCCCCACCACCCACGAACGGCTCGATGTAGACCGGGAGAGCCCCTGCGCCCAATTCAGGGGGGGTCCTCGCTGCCAGTGCATCGAGCAGCTGGGTCTTTCCTCCGGCCCATTTCAGGAACGGCCGGGCGGCTGGAACTCTCATGATGTTCGTTCCTCACCCGATGCCTGCAGGGACTGCCCGGACTCCGGTAGAGACGGGTGTGTTCTGACCGGCAGGGGTCGTACGACATCCCGCCCTGGTTCCCGAGGGGGGCGGTGCTGCAGGACGCGAGCAGGTACCGCCAGGGGTTGTGCGGTATGTTCCCCTCCTGTTCCCTGCCAGGGATTGTGCAGCGGGCAGGGACCGTGCTGGCCCGCAGCTCCTGGGAGGAGAGCAGGTGTGCCCCGATGCGCCGGCTGGCATCCCTCTTGTTCTCCTGTTCCCGGCGTCCCGGTCTTCTCCCTGCCAGGGGTCATGCGTCATGCTCCCCGGGAAAATCCCCGGGCGTAACCACTCCGGACCTACGGGATGGGGGAGGACCGGTAACACCGGGACCGGTTCCCGGCGTCCCGGTCTTCTCCCTGCCGGGGGTCATTCGTCACTCCCGGGGGGAAAATCCTCGAGCGTAACCACTCCGGACCTACGGGGGAGAGGACTCGCCGCATCCGGACCGGTCGCCGGCTCCTCCCCGGGCTCCCCATCACGCCGGCCAGCGGGCTGGCTCCGGGACCTGCTCGTTCTCTTCGAGACCCCGGCCTGTTTGAGTGCCTTCTCGATCGCCCACCTCCCGCGACCGAGCTCCCCGCCCAACCGGGCAATGATCGCTTTTTTGGTCATCCCTTCTGCGGTGAACCGGTGGTATTCGCGGACGAGGTGGTCGATCTCCTCCGCGGTCCAGCGGGCCCCCTGGTTCGGGAGGATGCTTCTCCCGGGGGTCCTGAGAGAGGATACGAGGTACCCGGGCTGCAGCTCTGCGAGCTCCGCGGTCTTTGCCGCGAACAGGGGCCCCGAGATCTCAAAGCCGGTCGCCCGACGGTTGAGCCCAATTGCCACCTTTGCAGTCGAGAACCCGCCGAGGAAGAAGTCACAGACGAGGTCTCCCTCGCTGCTGCTGTACTGGATCATCTTTGCGAGGAGTGCTCCCGGGAGCTCGTTCTTGTTCTTCAGCCTGCCGGGCTTGTACTCCCGGTTGATGACCCAGACATCCTCACGGTCGGCATTGTTGGGGGACCGGCCGTCTTCGTCCCTCTCGGTCAGCCCGTACCGGGACTCNNGTCCTCCTCCCGCCCGGTTTCTCGGAGAAGAGGATGTGGTAGTGGGACGAGATGAACTTCCGGCGGGTGAAGACCCCGAAGCTGTACTTCCAGATGATATGGTTGACCTCCCGGAGACTGGTTGCCCGCAGTGCGTTCAGGATGTCGACCAGGTTGGTGTACCCGGATACGATGTAGATCGAACCCCCGGGCCGGAGCACCCGTTCCGCCTCCCTGATCCACCGATGGGAGAAATCCGCGTATTCTTCGGGTGGGACCTCGACGTACCCGCCGTACACGAATGCCTCGTCCCGGTTGTAGTGCTTGTGCAGCGTGTCCCCCGCGATGCCATACGGCGGGTCCGTGATGATCAGGTCAACGCTGTTGTCCGGGATACGGGCAGCGGCCCCGGCGATACAGTCGCCGTTGTAGAAGATACTGTCGTGGAGACTGACCGCTTTCATGCCTGCATCACCCGGGAACCTGTCATACTGTCGTGGAGCGTGAAAGCTAATAGGATATGCGGGTTCGGGATCGCAGGGGGGGCGGGGATGAGGAGGTGTAAAGGGTACGGAGGGACTGGATCGGGACGGTATACATTCTTCCCCGGGCCGAAAACACTGTGCGGCGCTCAGGGATACCACCGTTCCATTGAAATCCAGGGGGGGCAGATCTCCCTCTTTCCCGTCCCGGGATACGCCCCCCGGAAAACCTGGTGGGTCTGTCCCGTCTTCATCGCCCCCGGCTGTCATAGGTCAACGCACAGTGACCCGGCGATGATCCCCTCGTTTATCGTATTCAGGGTTATACAGGGAGCACGGAATACCCCTGGCTCTCCCTGCCAGGACGAAAGCCACTCCAGGAACCGGGAAAAAGGCCCGCTAGTTTACGTCTTCCGGACGAACCCCTCGATCATCCTGAAGAACCCGTCGACCAGATTTCCGAGTGCGCTGAAGAAGCTGATCGCTCCCTGCTCCACCCATTCGGAAAACGAGATGAGCGGTGCTGCTGCAGCCTCTTCCTCCCCGGAGAACGATGCCATGAGCATGAGGCCGATAAGGATGATTGACGCGAGCAGGATGATGAACAGGAGGAGGATGATCATCAGCTTGGTGAAGGCGCTCGTTCTCATGGCCTGTACCGGGAAAAGAGCTGTATTGCTATAAAAAGCCTGTTATTGCTCTACCCTTCGCTCTGCGCCCGGATCGGTGCTCTTCTCGTTCTTCAGCTCAACAATCATCATCGCACAGAGGATCACGGAGAACCCGAGCACGATGAGCGTGAGAAAGAGGCTCACAAAGATCATGACCCCCTGGGCGGTCAGAAACCCCACCCACAGGAGTGCTACAAAACAGATGAGGTAGTAGAAGACCCACATCCTCGGATTCCCCAGCTCCATATTCGCGACTATACCCTGATAAGGCTGATAAAGGTTGCTATTTTCGCCTGATAACAGGACACCGGGGGAACCGGCGCTCCCCTGGTGAGCCCCGGGCAGGTATCCGTTCCCCGGTCACCGCCAGCCAGCAGTCCCCTGCACGAAACGAGCGAAGATGCTTTTTTCCCGGCCATCATACCTTATGGGGATGACCCTGGCAGGAGAGGAGAGGCCCCGGATCCGTCTCTCGGTGAAGACCAAGATCCTCCTCGTATTCCTGGCGCTCTCGGTCAGCGCCCTCCTGATCACCGGATATTTAGCATCGGTCCAGATCGGCGATGTGAGCCGGTACGCGCTGGACCAGAGCAGTGCACTCGGGGACCGGGCCGTGGAAGACAGCACGGTGGCGATGGAGCGGGATGCCAGGGAATCGCTCCTCCGCATGGCCCGGGACCAGGCATACATCAGCAACATCATCTTTGACCGGGTTGCCGGGGAGATAGAGATGATGGCCAGCTATGCCCGGGCCCTCCAGTCCGACCCATCCCGGGTCAGGGAACGCCACTTCTCCCTCCAGGACGATGAGCCTGCGGACCGCACCTCCACCACGGTCCTCTTCCTCGCACCCGGCGTGGAGCAGGATATACC
>DUGL01000035.1 GCA_013331415.1 Methanoregulaceae archaeon
GGGCGGAGGAATACTCTCTCCAGATCAATGAGCAGGCGTACCTGCTCATCGGATGCAACCGGGATCATCTCGAACTTGAGAACCGCTTCGAGCTTGGCGATGTCGCGGAGGATGTGGGAATGGCCGGTCATGGCAAAGTCGATCAGCCAGATGTTTTTCTCATCATCCATCAGCACGTTCTTCATGTTCAGGTCGCCGTGCACGGACCCCTCGTACACGCTCCAGATCTCTGAGATTCGTTTCGGGAGGATGGATTCCATGAAATAGAGGGGATTTTCCGATCGGCCCAGGGCATGGGGGAGTTCTATGTACTCGTCCCCTGCAGATATCCCATACCTGCGTTCTGCCCACTGTTTCACCCCCTCGTACAGGAAGATGTCGGCATAGACCTGGTACAGGGGCATGTCCCGGATCCTCGGCTGGCCGTACCATGCCCGGAGGACCTTGCGGAAGAGGAGATCGAAGACTTCGAGCACTTCTCTGGTGGAATGGGTCAGGTAGAACTCCTCGAGTGAAAATATCCGGCTCTGCGGACCCTGTATGCCCACGAAGGTATAGAGGATCCCCCCGTAGTCCCCTGAGCGTTCGTGCTGGATGATCTGGGTGGCGTTGTTCTGGATATACCGCTTCACGTGCCCTTCGTAGCCATCGATCTCGGCCCTGATACTGCTCCACGTGTCCAGTTTCAGGACGAAGGGCATCTCTCTCCTCCCGTTCCGGTCGTACGCCTCGTCACGGAAGACAAGCGACCCGCTGAACCCGCCGGATATGGGGTGGAGCCGCACCTCGGCGCAGTCATGGTGCACGAGTTTTACGATCCGTTCATAGTCAGGGTTCCATCCGGCGACATCTCCCCTGACGATGACCTCCGGCCCCCGGAGCAGCAGGATATCGGAAATGACCGATACCCGGATGGTCGCCCGGAGGATCATGGTCCGGGTGGAGAGGTGGCACAGGGTCACCGGGTTTGCGGCATTGAGCCCCTGTTCGAGGACCTGTGCGGGTGATCGCTCGCCATCAAGCGGCAGGTCCCGGAATACCAGGCCCATTGCACGTGGCACTGCGCCGGGGTAGTGCGGGAACCGGTGGACCAGCGCATCTGCGACGGCACCGCGGAAATGGGAGGGCTGGACCCCGGGATCGACGGCAATGGCACAGCCTGCAAGGGTCGCGGTGGAGGGAGGGCCCAGGACCTGTTCGCAGGTCCCGCCACTGCCACCGGTATCCGGATCTCCGGGGTCCGGGCCGTGGATCCGGACCTCCGGGGACTCTGCAGCAAACGAGAGTGCAAGGACTCCCCGGTACCCGGACCCCGCCTCCACGGCAATCCGGGCGAGGGCATCGAATATCTCGGAGAGCATGACCCCCTCCGTTGAGCCGGCTCGCATCTGCACCAGGATCTGGGGAGATCCGGAGGATGCGATCAGGAACGGGGAGGTGAGCGGGATTTCGGTCATCTTCGGGTCGAGGACCAGGTACTCGGGGGCATCATCGCTCTCAGGCGGGAGCCACACCACGATGTTCCCGATGGTGAGCAGATCTCCGGTCGCGCCCGCGGACTGCTCCTCCGGCCTGCCCGGTGCTCCCTGCCCCAGGGAACAGGCGGCAGTGGAGACCGTGGCGGGGAGAGCCATCCCGTCATCCGGCCCCTGCCGGGCCCTGTCCGGGGGATACCCGGTGATCCCGAGGCTCGTGGTGCCGGACCCGGTCCGGGTCGCACGGTACTCTGCACCCCTGGTAGTGAAGGGGGCCAAAACAGCCTCGCGGCTGCCGGCGTCGTCTGGCGTGAGGGTCGCTCGGGCAGCCCGCACTGCCTCGTCACGGCTGGTATGGACGGAGAGCAGGGTGAGAAACCCGGTCATCTCCAGGACCGAGCGGGGGTAGGGCTGGAGGGAGGAGAGGTGGATGCAGCCGTTTCTGCCCCGCATCCTCTTCTCTGCAGCGAGGATTGCCCTGATCCCGGCGCTGCTCAGGTACACCACCCCCTCCATATCGAGGACAAGGGTCCGGTCCGTCCCGGGGGTATGAACCCTGAGCTGCTCCTCGAGATCCATCGCGGCCCGTGCATCGAGCCTCCCCTCCAGGGACAGGATCAGGATCCCCTCGCACCGTCCCGATTCAATCTTCATCCGGAATCACTGCTCTCCCCCTACCACTAAGACGGCACCCGATGCTATAAAAACAGAACCGGAAGGAACCTGACAGGCATCCTGGCCACCTGCTGCCATCACTGCGGGTGATCGGGGCCACAACGAAATTCCACGCGGTGGCGGGCCTTCCCGGTGTATCCTTCGATGCCTCGTTCCGGCCAGCATTTCAGATGTGGATTACCCGGAAACTGCCTTCCTGTACTCCAGGAGCAGTGCCTCGGCATACCGGGCCTCTTTCTTTGTTGGCACGTAGTTGAACTCCCTGACCCGCTTCATGATCTCGTTTGCAATGGCATCATCGCTCGTCAGGTGCAGCTGCCGGACGTTCTCGATAATGAACTCAAGGTGATCGATGCCGGTCTCTTTCCCGTCGATAAATACCCGTTTTGTCTTGATCTTGTCCGGGGGGATCCCGCCACAGATCGAGCAGTAGTACCCGTCTTTCTCATCGCCGGCCATGGCTACTCCCTGATCATGATCAGCATCATCTTGAACCGGGTGGTTGCCGAGAGGGCATGCGGCACATTGGATGGGAAGATGATCGTCTCCCCGGCCCGCATCTGGTGCGTGGTCCCGGCCACCCAGACCTCGCATTCACCGTCAAGGATCGTGACCACGGCATCATAGGGGGACGTGTGTTCCGAGAGGCCTTCGTCCTCGTCAAAAGAAAAGAGGGTGATGCTCCCTGCTTTCCGGTTCACGATCATCCGGCTCGCAACTGTACCGGACTGGTACTGGACAAGGTCCGTTAAGTTCAGGACTCTGCCGAGGAGTTCTGCACGCTTTGCATCGTGCTTTTCGGGATGCTCGAGGGTAAATTCTGCCATGCCATGGCTCCTGAAGATACTGGTTTGGGAAGTGGTCGTATATCTTGTTTCCCTGTGGCACATTCCGCGACCACGCGGGAATACCGCGGGGGAAGTGAGAGGCGGATGTGACCCGCGGCACGAATCTTCGAAAATTCTCCGGATGCCCACAGGATTGCCCGCAAAGGCGGGTGGCCCGGGGTGTTTGTTCATTCGTATCAGGAAACACGCTATCCCAACGCTCTTATCTCCGGCTGTCCCACTATTTTCCGTGGTATTGCATGAAGAAACGTTCAGTTTTCCTTGGGGGACTCCTTGTCCTTATCCTGGCATTTGTCCTCATCGGCGGTTGCACTGAGCAGCCGGCAGCACCTCCCGCGACCCCAACTCCAACGGCAGCCCCGACTCCTGATGGAGCGACCGGCATGCCGAACCCTGCCTCGGTATACTGCAGGTCAGTCGGCGGCGAGACCGAGATCATGAAGAACCCTGACGGGAGTNNACTGCCTGCGAGGAGTGGGCGCTCTACCGTGGCGAAGGGTGCAAACCCGGGGCGATGCCCGGGCTGGCGAACCCTGCCTCGGTATACTGTGGGGAGGTCGGCGGTGAGAGCACGATCATGAAGAACCCTGACGGGAGTGAGTATGGGATGTGCGTCTTCCCGAACGGGACTGCCTGCGAGGAGTGGGCGCTCTTCCGTGGCGAAGGGTGCAAACCCGGGGCATAAGCGCCCCCTCTTTTCACCGGTTTATGGTATCAGTCCAGGTCCTGTGGGGAACCCCCCCTTACCCCCTCTCCAGCTGCCATTTTCATCCCGGCACCGTTCTTGTCGAACCGGTACATGAGGGAGAGGACGGCGGGCATGATGACGATCGCCCCGATCAGCGAGAACCCGACCGTGATAACCGTGACGATCCCGAAATTGGATA